>JAJZVC010000044.1 GCA_021845865.1 Pseudomonadota bacterium
ATATGGCGTTTAGTGGCGCTAAGAACAGAGCAAGCTTCAAGAAAAAGCGGCCAAGCCTGCGTAAGTAATCGCCTTCAAGTTCGTCCGGGTTCTGGATTGGATAGATCGCCACGAGCAACCCTAACGTTTGAGTTCAGCGGCGCGCTGCTTTTGGCGCGTCCGCTGGAACGATTTGTTGGGCCTTGTTGTCCTGCCGTCTTTGTAAATACCATTGGACAATCGCGTTAACAACAATGGGGCTGACTAGAATAATGCACCTAGCGAGTGACATGGCTATATACGCGACTAGGTTCCCCGAAGGCATGTCTGGGTATAGCCAGCCTTGATCAAGGGCTATGTCAGTTGCTAGCACAAGTACATAAATAGAAACAATTGGGAGTGCTGCAGAAATTCGGATATTGGCGGCAAAGCCGACATACAGGCTTAACCACCATGCCGTGAGTAAGCCGAATGATGGTTTCTCGAACAACAAATATCCAAGACCGAACCCTAATGCAATCGCGAGCAAATGAATGCCCGCCTGAATTATTGATTGCTTTGAAATCATGGTGATCATCTTCAATCACCGGACCAGTACAGGCACCCGCTTGTCGGGGTCGTTCAGGATATCCCGAAGTAGCTGCTTGGTCAGATCATTCCCAAACAGCCCACCGCCTACATCAATACATCCAGCACTACCCGGAAACATCCCTTCATGGAGGTAGAAGCCGCTCCGGTTGTAAGTGTTCGTGTTAGGGTTGGGAATCATAGGGGCGTTCCAACTTCCCCAGTCGCCGCTCCTGATGTTTCGTTTCAGCGTTTGCCAGACTGTAAGTTGCTGGACTTGTGTTGTGTTTATGGTGTACCCGCCAGACGGAATTGGGCCTATGTCCGGATCGGATGCGTTGCAGCCGCAATTTTGACGCCCGGACGAGGCAGGCATGCTGTATGGTTGCCGGCCTTTGACTTCGGGATCGACAGTTAGCACACCACTTGAAGGATCATAAACGATGGATGTAAGGCCATTTGGATCAACGTATGTCAACGGGTTGCCGTTGGCGTACACATATGGATTTGGCCCACCTTCAAGCCCGATGGGGTCGGCCTGAATGAACCGTGCCGATGTACTTCCGGCATAGGCGGTCAATACCGCCATGAGCACAACCACCTCGCATTTTCTGCTTTTGATCATTTTCTACCTCCCTATTGAGCTGACTTCGCCCGCCTGACGGTTTGAATGTACTTTGCCTCCTTGTCCTGGCTTGGCTCACGCCAGCCGAGAGTTTCAGCCTTCTCGAACCAGAAACGGTTTTGGTGTTCGAGGTACGCGAAGTAGCCCCGTTCCGCTGGCGGTATCAGATTCGGTTGGGGGTACTTCCTCACGAAGTGCATTTGGGCAAGACGACCGTAGGCACTGCCCTTGCGGAGCATGGAATCAACGTCACGGGGATAATGAGCAAGGATCACATCCGAGAGCGCAATGATTTTTTCATGCGCCCTCTGCTGAACGAAATGCTCACTGAGCGTTGACGCTATGACCGCCGCAGATTCTCGTTTGGACAGCTTCTGCAGGTAGAGGCCATTGGCGATGGCTGCGTCAGTCATCGGGCTCTGTTGTCGAATCCACACATCCCGTGCTGGCTTGGCGCCGCTCGTGGTTTCAAGGTTGTAAATAACGCCCGATTCAGGATCGGTGTACTTCACGAACAGGTGAAGGGGCGCAGTGGAAAGGGTGACATCAAGCCCTAGCCGTTGACCGAGAATTACGAAAAGCACCGGCATTGTGACACAGTTGCCCTTTCTCGACTTGATGTAGTTCGGCAGGAGTTTGTTGTGGATATTGTTCCCTACGGGATCATCAAAGTCGTAGCCAAAAGACTGAAAACCGTTCCACGAGCCTTTCCCGTAGATGTATCTCTGAAGGGCTTGCAGCCTTTCTGCGCTTGATGCAGATGGCGGCAGCATGGCACGTACTTGCGTGGCCATTTCGTCAATTTGGCTCACCCCGGCATCGATGTCGATGCTTGGATCAATCATCTTGTCGATGGTCAGTTTGACGCGAGCAAGATCCATTTCCTTCTCTGGCTGTCGGAGCAAGGCGTCGATGCGTTTCGCTTCCTTGACGGACTCCATGTCTGCACCCGGCACCATCTCGGCACGAACCGCTGATAGGCCAAGAGTTGCCAGCAATAAAAAGACCGTGAACGATTGGCTCAATGTGCGCATGAAAAGGCCCAACGTGGAAGTGAGCGGCCTGCGCGGCTTTTTGCGCAGGTCCGCTCGACTGTAGGGTTGGGCGACACCGCCAATTACTCCCCAAACGCCTTAATGAGCATTTTTCGGCGCTCTTCAAACAGGGGCAGCACTTCGTGCGCCATTCGCGGATCGCCTTTTATGCGGGAGACAAACCTCAAAACCGTCAGATACAGTTGGTCGTCATCCTCCGCATATTGCTTCAGGGCATTGGAAGCGACTGCGTCCAGTCTCTGAAGCCCATATATTTCTTGCATTTCTTCGGGTAGTGAATCCTTCGAGTCTTCCTCGAAGGATTGTTGATATGCCTTCTCAGCGGACGCTATGCATGTTTCCAACACAGATGGATTTACTCGTTCTCGGATGATTCCCCTCACCATGCTTCCCATAATGAATGTGGTTTCGCAGGTGAGTACGCTACCCGGAATTGCCGTTTTCCGAAAACTGCTTGCGAAGTTCCAGTTGCGATCTGGGTCGGTTGCAAAATGCATTAGGTTCCAGCTTCGGACATGCACATCTGGCAATTCCTGAGCCTTGCGCTTGAATGGCCACATCAGATTCCCCCCCGAGGCATTGCTTGTGTTGCCCAACGTGATTTAGACGACATGAACTTTAGAAGGGAGGGCTGCCTATGTCAATGGTATTTAGTATTATTACCATGAAATTAAAACGATTTTTTATGGCGTAATCTTTTAGGGCAACCTAAAATATAGCGGATGGAAGCTAAAGTAACTTCTCAGCAATCGCCCAGGCTCCTGGACCAGTTACGGGGGGCAATCCGCGTGCGGCATTACAGTATCCGCACGGAGGAGGCCTATGTGGACTGGGCGCGGCGCTTTATCCTGTTCCACGGCAAGCGCCATCCGAAGGAGATGGGGGCGGGGGAGGTGACGGCGTTTCTTACCCACCTGGCGCTGGAGCGCAATGTGTCGGCCTCCACCCAGAACCAAGCGAAGTCCGCTCTGCTGTTTCTTTACCGCGAGGTGCTGGAAATGGAGCTGCCCTGGCTGGACGAGGTGATTGCGGCGAAGGCTGCCCGGCGTCTGCCGGTGGTGCTGACCCAGGTGGAGGCGCGGCGTTTGCTGGAATCGATGTCCGGCACCATGGGTTTGGTGGCTGGGCTGCTGTATGGCACGGGCATGCGCCTGCTGGAGGGGCTGCGGCTGCGGGTGAAGG
Source organism: Pseudomonadota bacterium (assembly GCA_021845865.1). Taxonomy (GTDB): domain Bacteria; phylum Pseudomonadota; class Gammaproteobacteria; order Burkholderiales; family UBA9220; genus UBA2239. The sequence continues at coordinate 3,409 of JAJZVC010000044.1, forward strand.
ATGTGGAGTTCAGCCGCCGGGAGATCGTCGTGCGCGAGGGCAAGGGCAACAAGGACCGGGTGACGGTGTTGCCGGAGAATCTGCTGCTTCCCTTGCAGGCTCACCTGGAAAAGGTGAAGGCCCTGCACGAGCGCGACCTCGACGCGGGTTTCGGCGAGGTATATCTGCCCGATGCCCTGGCGCGCAAGTATCCCAACGCGGCGCGGACTTGGGGCTGGCAATATGTTTTTCCTTCTTCGGTACGTTCCATTGATCCGCGCACAGGGGTGGAACGGCGCCACCACCTTTACGAGGCGAGCGTGCAACGGGCGGTGCGGGAAGCGGCCAAGCTGGCAAAGATACACAAACCGGTGACGCCCCATGTGCTGCGCCATTCCTTCGCCACCCACCTGCTGCAGGCGGGCTACGATATCCGCACCGTGCAGGAGCTGCTGGGCCACAAGGACGTGCAGACCACCATGATCTACACCCACGTGCTCAACAAGGGCGGGCGGGGCGTTACCAGCCCCCTGGATATGTAGGCTAGCTTTCCTTGCACTGGGGCGTGAGCGTCAGGGGGCGGTGTTTCTTCAGTTTTCCCACCACGTGCATTTCGCAGCGCTTGCAGTCGAAGCGCAGGGTGAGCTTTTCGCCGCCGTTGAGGAGGGTCATGGGCTCGGGCTGGATGCCCTTCACCTGCTTGGGGCAGAGGTTGAAGCTGAAGCGCAGGCAGTGCTTGGTGATCATCAGGGACACGAGGCCTTTTTCCTGGTTGGCCTCGAACGCGGATTCGATGAGGCTGACGCCGTGGCGGGCGTAGAAGGCCCGGGCCTTGTCGTTGTAGACGTTGCCCAGGTAGCTGAGGGCGTTTTCCGGGTAGGCGGGGGGCGGCTCCACCGCCGGCTGGCGCGTGGGGCGGCGGTAGGCGGCGAGGCGGGCGGCGTCCAGGCGCTCCACGGCTTCCCGGCGCAGGGCGTTGAGGGCGGAGGCGGGGAGGAACCAGGGGGCACTCAGGTCGAGCTCGACGGCTTCGGCGCTATAGAGGGTGTTGCCCAGTTTGCCGAGGTTTTCCTCGATGGCGGCGCGGGCCCGCTGGGGGTCCTTGGCGGGTTCCTTGGGGTGGGGCAGTTCGGCCCGGGCGCTGGTGCCGTGGCGGTCGGCGAGCCGGAGGGCGAAGCCGTCCGGGGTTTCCTCGAAGCGCAAGGCGATGGGGATGCGCCGTTCGGCGGATTTCTTTTCCAGGGCCCGCTCGAATTCCTGGTCCCGGTTGCGGAAGAGGGCGGTGCCCGCCTTGAGGTCCGCAGCGGCCTCCGCCGGGAACACCCGCTTGCCCTCCACCCGGTTGACCCGCACCCCGGCCAGTTCCCCCTGGGGCGTGTAGTAGGCGAGGCCGTCGCCGTTGTGCAGGGCCACGCCGCCCTTCACCTCGAACCAGCCTTGCCCGAGGCGGGCCACCTGGCCGACGGGCTCGCCGACGAACTTGGGCGAGTCGAAGGCGCCGATGTCCCCTTGGCGTTCGTTGACGAAGTAATCGGTGGCGCCCCGGTTGAAGGTCTTCTCCGGCTTGGGGGTGAAGGCGAAGGTGCAGCGGCCGTCGGAGCTGGGCCGGTAGTCGGGCGTCTCCTCCAGGATGCGGTCCAGTTCGGCGCGGTAGTGGGCGGTGATGTTCTTGACGTAGGAAAGGTCCTTCAGCCGCCCCTCGATCTTGAAGGAGCTGATGCCCGCCTCCGCCAGGGCGCGCAGGTTGGCGCTCTGGTTGTTGTCCTTGACCGACAGCAGGTGCTGATTTTGGGCGACGAGGCTTCCGTCGGCGTCCGCCAGGGAGTACGGGAGACGGCAGGCCTGGGAGCACTCGCCCCGGTTGGCGCTGCGCCCGGTGTGGGCGTGGCTGATGTAGCACTGGCCGCTGTAGGAGACGCAGATGGCGCCGTGGACGAAGAACTCCAGGGTGGCCCGGGTGCCGGAGGCGATGGCGCGGATTTGCGCCAGGGACAGCTCCCGGGCCAGGACGATCTGGGAGAAGCCCACCTGCTCCAGGAAGCGCACCTTCTCCAGGCTGCGGTTGTCGGTCTGGGTGCTGGCGTGGAGGGCGATGGGGGGCAGGTCCATTTCCAGCAGGCCCATGTCCTGGACGATGAGGGCGTCGGCTCCAGCCTCGTAGGCTTGGTGGGCGAGGCGGCGGGCGTCCTCCAGTTCCTCGTCCTTGAGGATGGTGTTGAGGGCCACCAGCACCCGGGCGCCGTAGCGGTGGGCGTAGGCGGCGAGCCGTTCGATGTCGGCCATGCTGTTGCCGGCGTTGGCCCGGGCGCCGAAGGACGGACCGCCGATGTACACCGCGTCGGCGCCGTGATTGATGGCCTCCCGGCCGAAGTCGAGGTTCTTGGCGGGGGCGAGGAGTTCCAGTTGCTTGCGGGGATCGGCCATGGTGGCGCGCATGGTAATGCTCTGGGGCGAAATGATAAATAACTCCGGCGGGCTACATCGTATAATTCCGCCCATGAACAGCGACGACGAACGTTACATGGCCGAGGCCCTGGCCCTCGCCCGGGAGGCCTGGGCGGCGGGGGAGGTGCCGGTGGGGGCGGTGGTGGTGAAGGACGGCGAGATCGTCGGCCGGGGCTACAACGCCCCCATCTCCCGCCACGATCCCACGGCCCACGCTGAAATCCGCGCCCTGCGGGACGCCGCCGAGCGCCTCGGCAACTACCGTCTGCCGGGGTGCGCATTGTACGTCACCATCGAGCCCTGCGCCATGTGCGCCGGGGCCATTCTCCACGCCCGCATCGCCCGGGTGGCGTACGGCGCCCCGGACCCGAAGACGGGGGCGGCGGGCAGCGTCACCGACCTTTTCGCCGAGCCGCGCCTCAACCACCATGCCGAAGTGGTCGGGGGGGTGATGGCGGAGGCGTGCGGGAATCTGATTTCGGAATTTTTCGCCGCCCGGCGGCGGCAGCAGAAAGAAGCGAAGGATGCGGAAAATCAAGGTTGATATCGGCGCCCAGACCCTGGACCTGCTGGACGAGGCGGGGCGGGTGCTGCGCCATTACCTCGTCTCCACCGCCGCCAACGGCGCGGGGGAGCAGCAGGGCAGCTACCGCACGCCCCGGGGGCGGCACGTTATCCGCGCCAAGATCGGCGCCGGCCAGCCGGAGAACACGGTGTTCGTCCGCCGCCGGCCAACGGGGGAAATCTACAGCCCCGGCTTGGGGGCTGAACATCCCGGGCGGGACTGGATACTGACCCGCATCCTCTGGCTGTCGGGCTGCGAGCCGGGCTTCAACCGCCTGGGGGAGTGCGACACCATGCGCCGCTACGTCTATATCCACGGCACGCCGGACGAGGTGGAGCTGGGCAAGCCGGGCTCCAAGGGCTGCGTGCGGATGCGCAACCGGGACCTGCTGGAGCTGTTCGACCTGGTGGAGGCGGGGACGCCGGTGGAGATCGTCGAGTAGGTTCTTACAGCTTTTCCACGTGGACGTTGGTCAGGGTCCTGCCGAGGAAACGCTCGCCGATGGTCTGGAAGCGCAGGGGGACGTCGGTGACGTGGAAGTGGTAGTCCGGCGGGGTGCGCTTGGGATTGGCGAGATTCATCTCCGCCAGCAGGGAAGCCGTCTGTTCGGCCATGGCCTCGGCGGAGTCCACCAGCGTCACGGCTTCTCCCGCCACGTCCTGGAGCAAGGGTTTCAGCAGGGGATAGTGGGTGCAGCCCAGGACCAGGGAATCGATGTCGTGGGCCAATACCGGCTTGAGGTATTCCTGGGCGGTGAGGCGGGTGACCTCGTGGTCCAGCCAGCCTTCCTCCACCAGGGGCACGAACAGGGCGCAGGCCTGGGAGTGGATGCGCATGTCCGGCTCGTATTCGTGGATGGCCCGGGCGTAGGCGTTGCTGTTGATGGTGGTGGGGGTGCCGATGACGCCGACGCGCTTCTTCTCCGACACGGCCACCGCCCCCAGGGCGCCGGCGTCGATGACGTCCAGCACCGGCACGGGGGAGAGGTCCTTGACCACCTGGGAGGCCACCGCCGCCATGGTGTTGCAGGCGATGATCAGCAGCTTGACCTGCTTGGCGAGGAGGAATTCGGCGATCTGGGTGGTGAAGTGGGAGATGGTTTCCACCGACTTCACGCCGTAGGGCACCCGGGCGGTGTCGCCGAAATAGACGATATTCTCGAAGGGCAGCCGCTCCATCAGGGCCCTCACCACGGTGAGGCCGCCGACGCCGGAATCGAATACGCCGATAGGGTTTTCGGGATGGGCTTGCATGAATTCGGGAGGGCTACGTAAAAGCGTGATTTTCCTATATTGCGCGCTTCGCGAATAGGGGGTTCCGCGCATTTGCGCGACTACCGCGCGGGGGGCATAATGGCCCCACAGCAAAGGGGTCAAGACGGCCTGGCCAAGCGGCCGCTTACGATAATAACCATAATGAGAGACTACAAGCAGGCTTTTATGATTGCCTTCAATCGGATCATCGACGAGCTCCCCCGCGACGAGCTCTTCTGGCTTTTCACGCCCTTCAAGCACATGGCGCTCCTCGCCACGCGCCGCGCCGCGATGGTCATTTCCCGCGTGCGGCTGGTGGCGGCGATGTTCGCCGTCCTGACGCCCTTGTGGATCGGGGTGGATCTGTTGGTTTTCCCCTGGCCCCTTTGGGGCGAGCTGGCGGCGGGGCGGGTCGCCGTCAGCGTGGCCTTCGGCGTGCTGGCCTTGTCCTACCGCAGCTCCAACCGCATGCACGACGCCTACGTGGCCCTGGCGCTGATGTTCGCCATCCCCACCCTGTTCTTCGCCTTTTCCTACCAGCTGCTGGCGGGGTTCCATCTCGACGGGCTGGCGGGGGCGGTGTCGGCGGGCTATGCCTTTTTGCCCTTTGTCATGGTGGCCGGCCTGAGCGTCTTCCCCCTCACGGCCCTCGAGGGGGTTCTGTTCGCCTCTCCCGTGCTGCTGGTGGAGATGGCGGTGGCGGCCCTCAACTGGGACAAGATCGACCCCAACGCGTTTTTCGGCTCCTTCTGGCTCCTGCTGCTGATCGCCACGGTGGCGACGCTTTCCGGCATGAGCCAGCTGGGGTTCATGATCGCCTTGGTGCGCCAGGCGATCCGGGACTCCCTCACCGGCTGCTTTTCCCGTTCCTCCGGCGAGGAGTTGCTGGAGATTCAGTACATCATTTCCGTGCGCAGCCAATCGCCCCTTTCCGTCGCCTTTATCGACCTGGACGACTTCAAGTCGGTGAACGACCGTTACGGCCACGAGGCCGGCGACCAGGTGCTGACCGCCGCCGCCGAGAGCATTCGGGCCAATCTGCGCACCGGCGATATGCTGGCCCGGTGGGGGGGGGAAGAGTTCATCCTGATTTTCCCCAACACCTTCGCCACCGACGCGGTGCTGGCCATCGAGCGCCTGCGCGCCGCCGGCCTGGGGCAGCGTCCCGACGGCAGGCCGGTGACGGCCAGCATCGGCGTGGCGGAGCGCTCCGAGGACAAATCCTCCGACTGCAAAAAGCTGGTGGATATCGCGGACCACCGCATGTACCTGGCGAAGCAGGCAGGCAAGGACCAGGTGGTTTTCCAGGGCTGACCGGAACGCAGCGGGAGAGCGGCGGACCGCGCTTCCTGGCCGTTCCTCTTCAGGCTGCGGGCGTCCCCCCGGCGAGGCTTCAGCCGTGGCGGGACAGGGCCCAGGCCACGTGTTCGCGGACCAGGGCGGAGGGATGTTCGCGGCGGCTTTGCAACGCCCCCACGATGAGGGGGGAGCTCGGCGCGTTGCCCAGGCCCACCGCCAAGTTGCGCAGCCAGCGCTCGTGGCCGATGCGGCGGATGGGGCTGCCGGCGAAATTTTCCTCGAAGCGTTTTTCGTCCCAGGCGAACAGTTCCGCCAGGGTGGCGTGGTCCAGGCCGTGGCGGGGACGGAAGTCCTTTTCCGCCGAGGGCTGGGCGAAGCGGTTCCAGGGGCAGTAGAGCTGGCAGTCGTCGCAGCCGTAGACCCGGTTGCCGAGAAGGGGGCGCAGCTCGACGGGGATGGGCCCCGCCAGCTCGATGGTCAGGTAGGAGATGCAGCGCCGGGCGTCCACTTCGTAGGGGGCGACGATGGCGCCGGTGGGGCAGGCGCGGAGGCAGGCGTCGCAGGTGCCGCAATGGCTTTGCGATGGCGCGTCCGGCGGCAGGGGCAGGCTGGTGTAGATTTCTCCCAGGAAGAAGAACGAACCCGCTTCCCGGTCCAGGGTCAGGGTGTGCTTGCCGCGCCAGCCGTTTCCCGCCAGGGCGGCCAGTTCGTTTTCCAGCACCGGGGCGCTGTCGGTGAACACCCGGTAGCCGAAGGGGCCGATATGGCGGCCGATGGTCTCCGCCAGGGCCTGCAGGCGGTTGCGCAAGACCTTGTGGTAATCCCGTCCCAGGGCGTAGCGGGAGATGTAGGCCTGTTCCCTCTGTCGCAGCAGGCGGCGGTCGGCGGCGGGGTCGGTGGCGAGGTAGTTCAGGCGCGCGGCGATCACCGAGCGGGTCCCCGGCAGCAGTTCGGCGGGACGGCTGCGCTTGGCGCCGTGTTTTGCCATATAATCCATCTCGCCGTGGTGGCCCTTGGCCAGCCAGTCGAACAGGCGCTCCTCGGCCGGGCCGAGGTCGACGCCGCTGACGCCCACCGACTGAAAGCCGAGCTCCCGTCCCCACGCCTTGATTTGCAAGGCGAGGGCGGCGAAATCCTGAGGTGATCCATGCATAGCCCCCATCATACCGTTCCCGCTTCTTCCGTGACACGCCTTCTGCCGGACGAGGACGCGACCAATGCCCTTGGCGCCGGCCTGGCCCGGGTTCTGGAACCCGGGCTGGTGGTTTACCTCTCCGGCGATCTGGGAGCGGGCAAGACCGCCCTCACCCGGGCGGTGCTGCGGGGACTCGGTTTCGCCGGCAAGGTGAAAAGCCCGACCTATGCCCTGGTTGAACATTACGTGGTTTCTAGGTTAAACTTATATCACTTTGATTTGTATCGGTTCGGCGATCCAAGGGAATGGCTGGACGCGGGGTTTCACGAATACTTCAACGCCGACTCGGCGTGTTTCGTGGAATGGCCGGAAAAAGCGGCCGGCCTGCTGCCACCGCCGGACCTGCGGATCAGCCTGGAAATTCAAGGTTCCGGGCGGCGGGCCGATATCACGGCAGAAACGGAAAAGGGTGAGCAATGCCTGGAAAGACTGAGGACGATACCCTGAAGACTGGCGGCATGGGGCGGCGGGAGTTTCTCCAGGGCGCCGCCGCCACCTTCCTGCTGCTCCTGTCCCCCCGCGGTTTCGCCGCCGCGCCCAGCATCCTCGCCGTGCGCATCTGGCCGGCGGAGGACTACACCCGGGTCACTCTCGAATCCGACTCCCCCATCAAGTTCAAGCAGTTCCTGGTCAAGAATCCCGAACGGCTGGTGATCGACCTGGAGGACGTGGAACTCAACAGCGTCCTCAAGGGCGTGGCCGACAAGCTGACGGTCTCCGACCCCTACATCGAGAAGTTCCGCGCCGGCCTGTTCAAGCCCGGCGTGGTGCGCATGGTGCTGGACCTGAAAGTGGCGGTGAAACCCTCCGTGTTCACCCTGAAGCCCGTGGGGCAGTACGGCAACCGCCTGGTGCTGGACCTGTATCCCGAGCATCCCGCCGATCCTCTGATGGCCTTGGTGAAAAACCCCGGCGACGAAGCCGGCGGCAGCCCGGAGGCGGCGAGGAAGCAGGCGGATGCCGAACCGGCCAGGAGCGAGGAGGACAAGCACGCCGACGCCAAGCCCGCCAAAAGCAAGAAACCGGTGGTGGACCGCCTGGTCACCATCGCCATCGACGCCGGTCACGGCGGCGAGGACCCCGGCGCCATCGGCGCCCACGGCACCCGGGAAAAGGACGTGACCCTGGCCATCGCGCGGCGGCTGAAGGTGCGCATCGACGACATGCCCGGCATGCGCTGCTTCCTCACCCGGGACGGGGACTATTTCGTTCCCCTCGGCCAGCGGGTGGTGAAGGCGCGCAAGGTCAAGGCGGACCTGTTCGTTTCCGTCCACGCCGACGCGTTCATGACGCCCGCCGCCAGCGGTTCGTCGGTGTTCGCCCTGTCGGACCACGGCGCCACCAGCGTGGCCGCCCGCTGGCTGGCGAAGAAGGAGAACGAGGCCGACCTCATCGGCGGCGTGAACCTGGACGTGAAGGACCCCTACCTGGCCCGCACCCTGCTGGACCTGTCCCAGACCGCCACCATCAACGACAGCCTCAAGCTGGGCAAGGCGGTGCTCAACGAGCTGGGTGGCATCAACCGCCTGCACAAGGGCGAGGTGGAACAGGCCGGCTTCGCCGTGCTGAAGTCCCCCGACATTCCCTCCATCCTGGTGGAGACGGCCTTTATCAGCAATCCCGAGGAGGAGCGCCGCCTGCGGGACGACGCCTACCAGGACAAGATGGCCAACGCCATCGTCAGCGGCATCCAGCGCTATTTCGCCAAGAATCCGCCGGTGGCCAAATCCCGCCTGGCGCGCAACGGCTGAGCGCCTCCTTTCCTTCGCTAATAGTTGAATCCCAAAGACGGGTATAATCCCGTTTTCCGATTTTTGTCCCATCGCCCATGTCCGTCATCCGGGTCCTTCCCGATCACCTCGTCAACCAGATCGCCGCCGGCGAGGTCGTCGAGCGCCCCGCGTCGGCTGTGAAGGAACTGCTGGAAAACAGCCTCGACGCCGGGGCGACGGAAATCGCCGTGACCCTCCAGCAGGGGGGCGTCAAGCTCCTCAAGGTGACCGACAACGGCGGCGGCATCCCCCCGGACGAACTGTCCCTGGCCCTGACCCGCCACGCCACCAGCAAGATCGCCACCCTGGAGGAACTGGAGCGGGTGGCGAGCCTGGGATTCCGCGGCGAGGCCCTGGCCAGCATCGCCGCCGTCTCGCGCCTGGCCCTGACCAGCCGCCGGGCCGGCGAAGGGCAGGGCTGGCGCGTTTCGGCGGAGGGCGGCGCCCTGTCGTCCCCGGAGCCGGCGGCCCATCCCCAGGGCACCAGCATCGAGGCCCGGGACCTGTATTTCAACACCCCCGCCCGGCGCAAGTTCCTCAAGACCGAGGCCACCGAATTCGCCCATTGCGACGAGGCCTTCCGCCGCGCGGCTTTGTCCCGTCCGGACGTCGCCTTCAGCCTGCTGCACAACGAGCGTTCCCACTGGCGCCTGCCCCGGGCGGGGGAGAGGCCCGAGGCGCGCATCGCCGCCGTGCTGGGGGAGGAGTTCGCCGCCGCCTCGGTGGCGGTGGACGAGCGGGCCGCCGGCCTGCGCCTGTGGGGAATGGCGGCGCGGCCCGCCTATTCCCGCGGCGCCCGGGACGCCCAGTATTTCTACGTCAACGGCCGTTTCGTCCGCGACAAGCTGCTGGCCCATGCGGTCCGCGAAGCCTACCGGGACATCCTGCACCTGGAGCGGCACCCCGCCTTCGTCCTGTTCCTGGAGCTGGACCCGGCGGGGGTGGACGTCAACGTCCACCCGACCAAGATCGAGGTGCGCTTCCGCGACGGCCAGGCCATCCACCGCTTCGTCTTCCATGCCTTGAACAAGGCCCTGGCCCAGACCCTGCGCGGGCAGGAGCCGCCGCCGGAACAGCCGGCGAGGCCGGCGTTTTCGCCGCCGGCGGAACGTTCCTACCCCCGCCAGGAAGTGATGCCCCTGGCCGCGGCCCAGCGCACCGGGCTCTATCAGACGCTCTTCGGCCAACTGGCCCGGCCGGCGGCGGAGCAGGCCGTGGCGGAGCCGCCGGCGGAGCAGGCGGAGGTGCCGCCCCTGGGCTTCGCCATCGGCCAGCTCCAGGGCATCTACATCCTGGCCCAGAACCGGGACGGGCTGGTGGTGGTGGACATGCACGCGGCCCACGAGCGGGTGGTGTACGAAAAGCTGAAAGCGGCCTTCGACGGCCAAACCCTGGCGGCCCAGCCGCTGCTGATTCCCGTCTCCTTTCCCGCCGACCGGCTGGAGGTGGCGGCGGCGGAAGAGCATGCCGACACCTTGCGCCGGTTGGGGCTGGAGGTCGCCGTCCTGTCGCCGGTGTCCCTGGCGGTGCGGGCGGTGCCGGCGATGCTCAAGGACGGCGACGTGGTGACCCTGGCGCGGGAGATTCTCAAGGAATTGCGCGCCGTCGGCAGCAGCCGCCTGCTGGAGGCGAAGCGCAACGAACTGCTGGCCACCATGGCCTGCCACGGCTCGGTGCGGGCGCGGCGCCAGTTGACGGTGCCGGAGATGAACGCCTTGCTGCGGGAGATGGAGGCCACCGAACGGGCCGGCCAGTGCAACCACGGCCGGCCGAGCTGGTTCGCGGTGTCCCTGGAGGAACTGGACAGGATGTTCATGCGCGGCCAGTGAGGCCGCGCTTAGAGTCTATTTCAGTAGGTTTCGTACCCCGCGCCATAATTGTTTGGGGTACAGTGCTAGGCGCAAGTCGCGCAGTTTGGTCATTCCAAACAAGCGGCGAGCAACAACGCAATGTGCCCCAAACGATTATGGCCCTGCGGGTTGCGGCGAGAAAGGGCGTCTGCTTTGTCGCACGGCTTGCCAAGGGAATAACCATTGGCTTCGCCGCGCTTCGCGCAGCCATCCCTTTCTCGCCGCAACGCGGGGCGCGAAACCTACTGAAATAGGCGCTTAATCGCTCAGGGTAACGGCCTTGGCCCGGCAGGCTTCCGCCTCGGCGGCGTTGCCGCTGTTGTCGTAGACCATGGCGAGGTTGTTGTAGTAGCCGGGGAGGGGATTGGCGGCGATGGCCTGGCGGATGAGGTCGATGCTCTCGTCGAAGCGGGACTGCTGGGCGCGGATGATGCCCAGGAGGTGCAGGGCGTCGGCGTTGCCGGGTTCGGCCTGGAGGATGGCCTGATAGACGCCCTCGGCTTGTTCGAGGTTGCCTTCCCGATGTTCCCGGGAAGCGTATTCCAGGGCTTCCTGGACGCTCATGGTGTGGGAGCCCGAGGGCAAGGGCGCGTGGGGCGTCAGCGCATCCAGGAGAGCGCGGGCCTCGCCGTTGGCGGGGTCGAGTTCCAGGGCCTTCTGGAAGCAGGCGGCGGCGTCTTCGTCGCGGCCCAGGTGCTGGTAAATCTGGCCCAGGTTGAGGTAGGCGTCGAGGAAGCCGGGGTCGAGTTGCACGGCTTTCCAGATCAGGTTCGAGGCCATGTCGGCCTTGCCCTGCTGGAAGGCGATGATGCCGCCGAGGTGCAGGGCGTCCACGTTGTCGCCGGCCTCGTCGAGAACGGCCAGGCAGCGCTGGAGAGCGTCGGAAAGCTTGCCCCCGTTGAAATCGTCGATGGCTTGCTGGAGGGTTTGTTCGGTATTCATGTCGAGTTCCGTTGAAGGTTTCGGCCCATTAGAGCAAACATCGCCGGTGGTGTCCATGGGCGGCGATTTTGGATTTATCGGCCATATTGGCAAAAACCTGATAGTTGAATGCAGCGAGGTAAAGAATCATGAGCGAGAAGAAAATCATCCCCATCGTCGACGACGCGGCGTCCAACTGCGCCGGCAGCGAGCCCTACGCCCTGATGGTGCTGGGGGACAGCATGGAGCCCGAGTTCGCCGAGGGCGAGATCATCATCATCGAGCCGGACGGGCTGGTGAAGGACGGCTCCTACGTCATCGCCTGGCACAACGAGGAATACATCTTCCGCCAGGTGCGCATCGACGGCGGCAAGTGGTACTTGCAGCCCCTCAACGGCGCTTACCCGACGGTGGAGATTCCCGGCCTGTCGGCCGTCAAGGGCGTCGTCATCCAGAAGAAGAAACCCGGTTCCCGCCGCTCCCTCAAGTCCTACCTCTGAGCGCCGTGCCCGCCTCCCCGCCCCCGGCCATTTTTCTCATGGGGCCCACCGCCAGCGGCAAGACCGGGGTGGCGGTGGAGCTGGCGCAGCGTCTGCCGTGCGAAATCATCAGCGTCGATTCGGCCCTGGTCTATCGGGACATGGACATCGGCACCGCCAAGCCCGATGCGGCCACGCAGGCGGCAGCGCCCCATCACCTGATCGACCTCATCGACCCCACCGAGAGCTATTCGGCGGCCCGTTTCCGGGCCGACGCCCTGGCGCTGATGGCGGAGATCGCCGCCCGGGGGCGGATTCCCCTTCTGGCGGGGGGGACCATGCTGTATTTCAAGGCCCTGCGGCAGGGGCTGAACGAGCTGCCCGAGGCCGACCCGGCGCTACGGGCCGAACTGGACGCCGAGGCCGCCGAACGGGGCTGGCCGGCCCTCCACGCCGAGCTGGCGAGGGTGGACCCGGCAACCGCCGCCCGCCTTCAGCCCAACGACGCCCAGCGCATCCAGCGGGCCCTGGAGGTGTACCGCCTCACCGGCGAGCCCATGGCGGAAATCCTGAAACGGGAGGTGGCGGCGGACTTGCCCTACCGCGTCCTGCCCCTGGCCCTACTGCCCAGCGACCGCGCCGCGCTCCACCGGCGCATCGCCGAGCGCTTCGACGCCATGCTGGAACAGGGCTTCATCGAGGAGGTGCAAGCCCTGCGGCAAAGGTACCTGTTGAGCCTCGAGCTGCCTTCCATGCGCTGCGTCGGCTACCGCCAGGCGTGGCAGTACCTGGACGGCGAGTTCGGCCGGGCTGCCCTGCGGGAAAAGGGCGTCGCCGCCACCCGCCAGCTGGCCAAGCGCCAGCTGACCTGGCTGCGGGCCATGACGGACATTCAGGCCTTCGACTGCCTGGCGCCGCGCCTGGCGGAGGATGTTCTGGCTTACCTGCGCAACGCCCTGTGAGCGCTTAGCCGCCGGTTTTTTCCACCACCACGCCGGCCGTTCCCTTGGCGAAGGTGAGCTTGAGGGCGTCGCCGGCCCGCAGGGCGGCGCTGTCGGTGACGATTGTCCCTTCCGCCGTTTCCACCAGGCTGTAGCCCCGCTCCAGCACCGCCATGGGATTGAGGTGGGCGAGGTTGGCTTCCAGTTTCTGCAAGCCCGCCTCGTGCCGGCGCAAACGTTCCGCCATGCTCCCCTGGAGGCGCTGGCCGAGGTGGCGGCATTCCGTCTGGAGGCGGGGAATGTCCGGCAGGGCGGCCGTCAGCCGCTGGCCGGCCTGGGCGCAGCGCCAGCGGGCGGCATCGAGGCTGCGGCCCAGGCCCGAAGCCAGGCGCTGGCGCAGGTGGTCCAGGAGCGCCCCCTGGTTTTGCAGCCGCTCGCCGGGGTGGACCAGGCGCCGTCCCAGGTAATCCACCTGCTGCATGCGCTGCTCCAGTTGGCTGCTCAGGCGCCGGGCCAGCCGGCCGTGGAGGATTTCCAGGCGGCGGGCCAGCTCCTCCCGGTTGGGGCTGACCATTTCCGCCGCCGCGGTGGGGGTGGGGGCCCGCCGGTCGGCGACGAAGTCGGCGATGGTGAAATCGGTTTCGTGGCCCACGCCGCTCACCACCGGCAGGGGGCAATCCGCCACGGCCCGGGCGACGATTTCCTCGTTGAACTGCCACAGGTCCTCGATGCTGCCGCCGCCCCGGCATAGGATCAGCACGTCGCATTCGCCCCGCTCGCCGGCGGCGCGGATGGCCTGGGCGATCTTCTGCGCCGCCCCGGCGCCCTGCACCGGCGTGGGATAGAGCACGACGGGCAGGGAGGGCATGCGGCGCCGCAGGGTGGTGAGCACGTCCCGCAGGGCCGCCGCGTCGGCGGAGGTGACGATGCCCACCCGCTGCGGAAAGGCGGGCAGGGGGCGTTTGCGCTGCTCGTCGAAGAGGCCCTCCGCCCCCAGCTTGGCCTTGAGTTTCTCGAAGGCCTCGAAGAGGGCGCCGAATCCCGCCCGGCGCATGGCTTCCACGTTGAGCTGGTAGTCGCCCCGCGGCTCGTAGAGGGTGACCAGGGCCCGTACCTCCACCTGCATGCCGTTCTCCGGCCGCCAGTCCAGATACTGGTTCTTGTGGCGGAACATGGCGCAGCGCACCTGGGCGTTGGCGTCCTTGAGGGTGAAGTACCAGTGGCCGGAGGCGGCGCGGGTCAGGTTGGAGATTTCGCCAGTCACCCACAGCAGGGGGATGGCGTGCTCGATCAGTTGCCGCACCGTGCGGTTCAGTTCGCTGACGGTGACGGTATCGTCGTTGGGCAGGGAATAGGACATGGGGCTACAATGGCTCGTTTCCGGATGGGCTGGAATTTACCGTTAATATCGACGCCGCGCCAGCCGAATGCAGGGCGCGGAGAATGAAAGGACGAAGCATGGATAAGCGCGTTATCGCCGGCGCCGCCATCCTCGCCGTGCTGGCGGGTTGCGGCGGCAAGGATGCCTCCTCGGTCGGCGCCCAGCCCCACAACGCGAAATGGGTGCGGCAGGGCCAGACCCTCTACGCCGAGCATTGCGCCTCCTGCCACGGCGCAAAGCTGGAAGGCCAGGCCGACTGGCGCCGGCGCAAGCCCGACGGCCGCCTGCCGGCGCCGCCCCACGACGAGAGCGGCCATACCTGGCACCACCCGGACTCGCTGCTGTTCGCCATCGTCAAGAACGGGGTGGTGCCGCCCATGGCGCCGGAAGGCTACCAGAGCGACATGCCGGCCTTCGGCGGCAAGCTGAGCGACCAGCAGATCTGGGCGGTGCTGTCCTACATCGAGAGCACCTGGCCGGCGGAGGTTTGGCAGGCCCGGCGCGAGATGGAACGGGACTCGGGGCGCTGAGAAACATCAAGCAAGCACAACATCGGAAATAGGCCGCTTATGCAAACAGAACACTTCATCCCCGGCAAGGATGCCTCCCTGGAGTCCTCCATCGCCACCATGCAGGCCAAGCTGGCGGCCCTGGGCTTCCACGTCGAGGAGCGCTCCTGGCTCAACCCGGTGGCCGGCATCTGGTCGGTCCACGTCAGCGAGCGGGATTGCCCCCTGATGTTCACCAACGGCAAGGGCGCCTCCCGGGAAGCGGCCCTGGCCAGCGCCCTGGGGGAGTTCTTCGAGCGCATGGGCACCAACTACTTCTGGACCCACTACTACCTGGGGGCGGAGATCGCCAGCCGGCCCTGGGTCCACGACCCCCGGGAGCGCTGGTTTCCCATCGGGGGCGACGCCTGGCCGGAGGAGCTGCTGACGCCGGAACTCCAGGACTTCTACAACCCGGAGGGGAGCGTCCCCGCCGAGATGCTGGTGGACCACAACTCGGGCAATGCCGAGCGCGGCATCTGCGCGCTGCCCTACGCGCGCCAGCGGGACGGCGCCACCGTGTGGTTCCCGGTCAACATCATCGGCAACCTCTACGTCAGCAATGGCATGTCCGCCGGCAACACCCCCCACGAGGCCCGCGCCCAGGCCCTGTCGGAAATCTTCGAGCGCCACGTCAAATTCCGCATCATCGCCGAGGGCCTGTGCCTGCCGGAGGTGCCGGAGGAGGTCATCGCCCGCTACCCCCGCATCCAGGCCGACATTCGCGCCCTGCGGGAGGCGGGCTTCGGTATCCGGGTGAAGGACGCCTCCCTCGGCGGACTTTACCCGGTGATGAACGTCACCCTGCTCAACCCCCGCGACCAGGGCTGCTACGCCAGCTTCGGCGCCCACCCCCGCTTCGAGATCGCCCTGGAGCGGGCGCTGACCGAACTGCTGCAAGGTCGCGGCCTGGACGCCCTGGGGGGCTTCCCCGAACCAGGCTTCGACCTGGACGAAGTCGCCAGCAGCCCCAACCTGGAAATCCACTTCGTCGATTCCAGCGGCGTCATCCACTGGAACTTCCTCGGCGACGTACCGGACTTCGCGTTCTGCGACTGGAACTTCAGCGCCAGCACCGACGAGGACTACGCCTGGCTGGTGGAGGCGGTCCACCGGGAGGGCCGCGACCTCTACGTCGCCGAGTTCACCCACCTGGGCGTTTACGCCTGCCGCATCCTGGTCCCCGGCATGAGCGAAATCTACCCCGTGGACGACCTGGAGTTCGAGAACACCAGCGCCGCCAACAATCTCCGTCCCGCCATCCTCAACCTGCCCAACCTGGACGAGATGGAGTGCGCCGACCTGTTGGACGCTTTGAATGACTTGGGGATGGACGACCAGCGCCCCGTCGCCGCCCTGATCGGCCTCGCCCCCGACCCTGGCAGCCTGTGGGAAGACCTGCGGGTAGGCGAACTCAAGGCCCTGCTGGCCCTGGCCCTGGGCGACGTGGAAGCGATACGGGAAGGCTGCGACTGGGTGCGCCATTTCGGCCAGTTGAGCGAACAACGGCGCAAGGTGTACCGCTGCATCGAAAGCCTGCTGAACCTGGAGGAGGGCGAGGGCTACGAGGATGCTCTGCGCCAGCTATACGGCGAAGAGGCGCTAGGGCAGGCGCAGGCGCTGCTGGAAGGGGAGCTGCGCTTCTTTGGCGTGGAGGCGCCGGGGATGGGCCTGGAAGGGTGCGAGATGCACCGGCGGTTATTGGATGCCTACGCCAAGGCACATGGAATTGCGGGTTAGTTGTCTTTATTTTCCTAAGTGGAAGGCGTAATCATCAAAGCGGTCGGCGTTGACTAACCGGTCATTCACAGCAATTTTCCATGCTAACTGAATGTACTCACGTTCACTGGGAGTGTAGTTTTGTCCCTGCACGATGACAGGAATCGTAGCGATAATCCCTCCACTGCTCTTTTCAATAAGTTGAACATCCATTTGGGTTCTCATGCGACAAGAGGCAATATGAACTGCCAGTATAGGTTGAGGAGTAAGTAAAAGGATCCGCCTCGAATTATCGGGCCTTCACCTTCGTCGCCCCGCACCGCTCACACACCAGCCGCGTCACCAGCCGCCCCCGCTTCACGTCGAAGACAGTCTGCCCGTCGGCGGCCCACTTTGTGAAAGCCGTTGGCGCACAGCCCTCGGCCCTTGTGCTTCTCGCTTGGCTTGGGCCGCTTGAACCGGATCACCTCTCCCATGCCCGGCGCCCCATTCAAAACCCCTGAAACAGGAAATCCAGCGCCGCGGTGATCTGGAACTGGCTGGCCGCCAGGGAGGCCACCGGCGTTTTCAGCAGGCGCAGCGGTACGGCGGCAAGCTTGGGGGGTTCCATGAAGCATTCGACTCCCTCCACCGCGAAGGTCGGGCTGAGGTTGTCCGGGAGCTTGGCCACCGGAAAGCGGTCCCGGCGCCGGAGCGGCACGACGACCCGCGTTTCCAGCCCGTGCAGCAAGTCGCTTTGCACGTCCAGCAGGTAGGGGGTTTCCTCGGCGTGTGCGCCCGTGTTGCGGTAGACGTCGAAGCGGGCCATGTCAGAAGGTCCGCCACTGTTCCAGGGGCAGGCCATCGGTTTCCACCGTTTGGTTGTAGGCGGCGATGAAATCGGCGTGGTCCTGCTGCCAGCGTCGCTCCCGCTCGCTGCGCACCATTTCCCGCAAGAACTGGTCGCACGCTTGCGAGATGTTGATGCCCATGGCCTTGGCTTCGGCCAATACGTCGGCGGAGAGGGTGATGTTGGTGGCTTTCTTGGCGGTGGCAACGGTGGGGGGCATGGTGTGCTCCGTTAATGGCGGTGTGTTATGCGCATTATAGGGCAATATTCGTGGCGTTGTCTTTCGGTGAGAATGGGAGAAACACAGGCGTTATGACAACAGCCGACGCTTCCCTCGTCTTGCCCCCGCCCCCGCTCAGGCTAAAGTTACGCTTTCGCAAAAAGCCTACTTAAGGGGATTCTGTGTTCGGTTAAAGGGGTCAGCTTCGAATAAATAAATCAGTACTGTTTTGGTGGATTGCAGGAAAGCAACTTACCTAAACCAGTTCTCCACCCGCAGCCCCTCGAACCCCGAGAAGCCCCCCGTGTTCCGGGTGATCACCACCAGCCCATTTGTCTTTGCGATGGCGGCGATTTGGCCGTTGGCGAAGGAGGGCGTTTGTCCCTGGGCGGTCAATCTTGCCCGTTCCCCGGCGTGCCAGACGGCGGCGTTTTCGTCGTAGGGCAGGATGGGGAGGTGGGTGGCGGCGAGTTGCCGGAGGTAGTCGGCGATGGTCTGTTTCTTCGCGCCGGCAGGCAGTCGGTCGCAGCCGTAGTGGAGTTCATGCCAGACGACGGCGGCGGTAGAACAGGCATGGCGGTGGCGTTGCAGGCCGGCCATGACGCCGGGGTTGGGCGCGGGCTTGAGTGGCTCGGACAGGATGTTGCTGTCCAGCAGATAGGTCAATTTTCCCATTCGAATTCCCGGCCGGGGCGGGCGTCGCGCAAGCCGGCGAGATCGGCGTCGGTGACGGCGGCTTCGTCCAGGCTATGTTCCCGGCGGAAGGTTTCGATGGTTTGCCAAAGGTCGGTCGCTTGCCGGTCGCGCAGGCGCCGGTATTCGGCTTCGGACAGCAGCACCGCCACCGCCTTGCCCCGGCGGGTGAGCAGGGCGGGTTCGCCCCCTTCGACGTCGTGGACGATGCCGGCCAAGTGGTTGCGCGCTTCGGCGATAGAGTATTGTTTGCTCATGGGGAATCTCAAAGATGGCTATCTAGATGTCCATCTTATGGCAAATCGGGGGAGGGGAGTAAACCCGTTGGCGGGCAGATGGAAATGCCGAAGGAAATGGGTGGTGGATTACCGCCCCTGTACCTTGACCGCCCCGCACCGCTCGCACACCAGCCGCGTCACCAGCCGCCCCTGCTTCACGTCGAAGACCGTTTTCCCGTCGGCGGCCCACTTGTGAAAGCCGTTGGCGCACAGGCCCCGGCCCTTGTGTTTCTCCCCGGGCTTGGGGCGTTTGAAGCGGATCACTTCTCCCATGGCTGTCTCAAAGGCGGCTCGTGCCAGCTACTCGGTCCAGTTCTCGACGCCCAAGCCCGGAATCCGCCGGAATTCCTTCACGTTGTTCGTCACCAGCGTGCATTGCAGGCTGAGGGCATGGGCGGCGATCAAGGTGTCGAGGGGGCCGATGGGCGTGCCGGCGCTTTCCAGGGAGGCCCGAATTTGGCCGTAGGCTGCGGCGGCGGCATCATTGAAATCCACGATCTCGAAACGCTCGATGAAGCTTTCGAATTTTTCACGGTTCCGTTCCGGCCAGGCGCTTTTGGCGATTCCGTAGCGCAATTCGGCCACGGTGACGGCGGAGATGAGGATGTCGCCGTAGGCCATGCCGTCCATGTGCCGTAGTACCGCTTCGTGGTGTGGTTTGCGGTTGATGAGGTAGATGCAGATGTTGGTGTCGAGCAGGTAGCGCATCACAGGCCGAAATCCCGTTCCTGTTGCTCGGCGGGTTGATTGCGCTCGATTTCGAGGGGCTCGAACTGGTCGAGGGACGCCTTGAGGGCGGCGTAGGCGTAGCGCTTTGGCATCAGCAGGATGGTGTCCCCCACCTTTTTGATGACCAATTCGTCGCCTTCCACGCGATAGTCCTTCGGCAGGCGCACGGCTTGGCTGTTGCCGTTCATGAATACTTTGGCGGTTTGCATGGCGGGTTTCCGAATGGAGATGATGTGTGTACTTAAAGTGTATACACGCGTCGGGCGTTTGCCAAGAAAATGGAACCAGCCAACGGCTGCGGGGTGTTGCCTCGTCTTGCCCCCGCCCCACGCTCAGGCTAAAGTTACGCTTTCGCAAAAAGCCTACTGAGGGGATTCTGTGTTAGCCATTATCGAAGCG
>JAJZVC010000003.1 GCA_021845865.1 Pseudomonadota bacterium
CTTGGTGTAGCCGGCCTTGCCCGCCATGTTCATCTTGACGCTGAAGTCGCCCCGCACCGCCGCCGCTTCGACGATTTGCTGGATTTCGGCGACGATTTGGGTCAGGGCGTCGACGGTGCCGTTGACGGCCACTTTGACGTCATTGTAAGCACCTTGGTAGTCGCGAGTGACCTTCTGGCTGAGGTCGCCGGCAGCCAGGGCCTGGGCCACCTGGATGGTGTCCTTGAAGGCGCCATCCACGGTGTCGGACAGTTGGTTGAGAAGGTCGGACAGGGTCTTGGTGTAACCGGCCTTGCCGGAGAGGTCCATCTTGGTGCTGAAGTCGCCCCGGTTGGCGGCGTCGACGATGCCCTGGATTTCGGCGACAATCTTGGTCAGGGAATCGGCTGTGGTGTTGACGGCCACTTTCACTTGGTTAAAGGCGCCGGTGTAATCCTTGGTGACCTTCTGGCTCAGGTCGCCGGCCGCCAGGGCTTGGGCGACGCGGATAGTATCGTTAAAGGCGCCGTCCACGGTGTCGGAGAGTTGGTTTAGCTCGGTGGCAATGTCCTTGGCGAAGCCTTTGTGGCTTTCCTTGTCGAGCTTGATGCTGAAGTCGCCTTTGTTAGCCGCCTCGACGATGCGCTGAACGTCGCCGACGATGCGCTTGAGGGCTTCCTGCATGGCTTTCATCGACGCCAGCAGGCTGGTGGTGTCGCCCTGCTTGGTGGCTATGGCCATGCTCAGGTCGCCTTCGGCAATCTTCTGCGCCACGCCCGCCGCGTAGTCCGGTTCGCCGCCCAGTTGCTTGAGCAGGCCGCGGACGATGAGGTAGGCCAGGATGGTGCCGAGCAGCGCCGCGATGACGGTCAGCATGATCATCTGATTCCGGGCCGAGACGGCATCCTTAGACGCTTTTTCCCCCGTCTCGGTCATCAGGTCGCTCTGAAACTTGATCAGGTCGGCGATGGCGTTGGTGTACTCGCGCTGCGTGTCCCGAATTTCCGCCAGCAGCAGATCCTTGGCCTCGGACTGCTTTCCGGCCTTGACAAGCTCGATGAAGCGATCCTGCCCGCCCACGTACTTGGCCCGCGCATCATAGATTTTCTGAAGGTACTCCTTGCCCTTTTCGGTGGTGATTTTTTCCTTGAGCTTGTCCAGGTTGGACAGGATGTTCTTGCGCGCCGCAATGAGGCGGTCCAATTCCTGGTCAATCTTGGCCTTGTCGTTCTCCAGCAGCATGTTGCGCATGGCGCGGGCAATAACGTTGATGTCCGATATCACCTCGTTGGACCAGACCGTCTTGGGAAACTTGTCGGTAATCAGGTCGTTCATGTCGTTGTTCAGGGCGCGGATGTTACTGATGCCGATCGCCGCCACTACCACCAACAACACGATCACGGCACCGAAACCAAGACCCAGCTTGGTGCCCACTTTCATATTGGACAAAGACATCATGCCTCCTTCTTTTTTCTGCATTGGGGGATTCTGGATTTCAACTTTTGATTGACCGCAAGCGCCCTGTTCGCGAGCTTTCCAGCAGGGCTGGGGTCCGGCGCCATTACAATCTAGATGGGGGCTTACCAAATTGCAAGCGCAAGAAGCGAAAAAGCCCGGACCAGCCGGGCTTTTTCGCGCCAAGGGAATTGGCCGTCAAGCGATGCTCTGGTAGTACAGGTTCTGCGGATGATTGGCCTGGGCGAAGAAGAACCAGCGCTCCGCCAGCAGGCCGGCGTACTGGACCAGTACCGCCAGCACCATGAGGGCCGCGGAGGAGGACATCAGGCCGGAACCGAGAAACACCACCGGCACGGGAAACACCAGCACCAGGAACACCCACTTGACCGAGCGCACCACGGCGGCGGGCATGTGGTGGAAGAACTCGCGGGTGTTGAAGGAACTGCCCATGAAGCCCTGGGCCTTCTGCACCACCTTGGTGTGGCGCACGCCGATGGCGGTCTGGATGGTGGATTTTGGCTTGAGGCGGGCGTTGCGGATCAAGGACGCGCCACGGGTCAGCAAGGCGCCGCCGGTGATGATGATCGCCCACGCGCCGTAAAAGTCCACCAGGTCGGGCGCGGCGAAATAGGCGAAGGCCGTGGCCAGGGTGAAGCCGGAGGCGCTGCCCAGCAGAATGAAGTTCAGCACCGTGAGGGGGCTGTGCCACTCTTGGAGGAACTTGATGCAGGCGTAGATCATGCCGGTGCAGACGAAGAGGGTGAAACAGAGCAAGGTGGCGATGGCGCCGAGGATGAGGGAGATGCTCAGGCCCACGGAGCCGATATAAACCACCGGGGTCTCCATGCCCAGCCAGTGGGTGACGCCGTAGAGGAAGGCCACGCCCATGAAGGCGGGCAAGGCGATCACTTCCCGGGACAGCCAGGAGGTGCGCCAGCGGGTGGCGGCGCGCCAGGCGCGCTCGGGATGGCCGAGGTGGAAGAAGGAAGCGAACAGGCCCAGGCCCAGGAACACCATGACCAGCAGGCTGCCCATGCCGTAGAACTGCTGCCCGTCCTGGGGCGGCAGCACCTTGAACAGGGCATACACTTCGCCCGTGTACAGGGCGAGGAACAGGCCCTGACCGATACCGATAAGAGTGGTGAGGAAAATCACCGAAAACGCGGGATGCATTGCTGAATACTCCAGTAAATCCGGTTAGAACATCACATCGTCGAAAGAGGGCTCGTCCAGCGCCGGCTTCGGCAGGTGGCCTTCCTTGACCAGCGGGTTGTCGGCGCGCACCAGTTCATCCTCGTGGATGCGGATGTTGGTCTTGCGCCGCGGCAGGTAGTGGTTGGACGGCTTGCTGCCCCATTCGGGCATGAGCTGGTAGCCGCCGCGCTCGCGGATGGCCACCGACACCTCCGACTCGGGGTCGTGCACGTCGCCGAACAGGCGCGCGCTGGTGGGGCAGGCCAGCACGCAGGCGGGCTTGCGCTCCTTCTCCGGCAGGGAGGCGTCGTAAATGCGGTCCACGCACAGGGTGCACTTCTTCATCACCTTCTGCTGCTCGTCGAACTCGCGCACGCCGTAGGGGCAGGCCCAGGAGCAGTACTTGCAGCCGATGCACTTGTCGTAGTCCACCAGCACGATGCCATCCTCGGCGCGCTTGAAGCTGGCGCCCGTGGGGCAAACCGGCACGCAGGGCGGCTCCTCGCAGTGGAGGCAGGACTTGGGGAAGTGCAGGGTTTCCGTCTTGGGGAATTCGCCCGCTTCATAGGTTTGCACCCGGTTGAAGAAGGTGCCGGTGGGGTCGGCGCCGTAGGGGTTCATGTCCACCAGGGGGCCGGCGATGCCGGAGGTGTTCCATTCCTTGCAGTTGGTGACGCAGGCGTGGCAGCCCACGCACACGTTGAGGTCGATGACGAGAGCGAGCTGGGTCATTTCCATTCTCCTTTACCAGCGAAAAAGGCCTGGATGGTCTTGGCGACCCCCATGCCGGGAAACTTGGGCATGGGCTTGTACTGGGGCGAGGTCTCCTGGGGCTCGTCGTCCGCCGCCTTGTAGACCTTCACCCGCACGTCGTACCAGGCCGCTTGGCCGGTGAGGGGGTCGGAGTTGGAAATGTGCTCGCCGTCCGCGTGGGGCGGCAGCTCTTCGGAAATCACGTGGTTGAGGAGGAAGCCCTTCTTCGACTCGTTGGCGTCGGGGGTCAGGCCCCAGGCGCCGGAGGCCTTGCCGATGGCGTTCCAGGTCCACACCGTGCCCGGCTCCACCGCCTCGGTGAAACGGGCCATGCAGCGCACCTTGCCCCACTGGGATTCCACCCACACCCAGTCGCCGTCCTCGAAACCGTTGGCCTTGCCCACCACGGGGTTGACCATGAGGTAGTTGTGGGCGTGAATCTGGCGCAGCCAGGCGTTCTGGCTGTCCCAGGAGTGGTACATGGCCATGGGGCGCTGGGTCACCGCGTTCAAGGGATACTTCTGCAGGTCGGACAGCTGGGCCTCCAGGGGCTCATAGTAGAAGGGCAGCGGGTCGCAAAACTTCTCGATGCGCTTCTTCAGACGCGCGGGCGGCTGCTTGCCGATGCTCTTGCCCTGGGCCGCAAGGCGGAACTTCTGCAGCACCTCGGAGTAGATGTGGATGTTGATGGGCTCGGCGTAGCGGGTCAGGCGCACGTTGCGGGCCCACTCCAGGTAGCCCTGGTTCCAGTTGCGCATGTACTGGTAGGACTTGGGCAGCTCGTGGTGATAGACGCAGTCGTTCTTGGCGTACATTTCCCACTGGCGCGGGTTGGGTTCGCCGCGCATGAACTTCTCGCCCGCCGTGCCGCGCCAGCCGGAGAGGAAGCCGATGCCGGAACCGGGTTCGGTTTCGTAGTTGACGATGAAGTCGGGATAGTCGCGGTACTTGCGCTTGCCGTCCTTGTCCACGAAGGCCGGCAGCTTGAGGCGGCTGCCCATCTCGATCAGCACTTCCTGGAACGGCTTGCACTCGCCCAGGGGCGGCACCACGGGGATACGCACGGAGTCCACGGGGCCGTCGAATTCGGAAATGGGACGGTCGAGGATGGACATCACGTCGTAGCGTTCCAGATAGGTGGTATCCGGCAGCACCAGGTCGGCGAAGGCGGTCATCTCGGACTGGAAGGCGTCGGCGACGATGATGAACGGAATCTTGTAGTCGCCGTTCTCGTTCTTGTCGTTGAGCATCCTGCGCACGTCGTCGGTGTGCATGGAGGAATTCCACGCCATGTTCGCCATGAAGATCAGCAGGGTGTCGATGGGGTACGGATCGCCGCGCCAGGCGTTGGTGATGACGTTGTGCATCAGGCCGTGGACCGACAGGGGATACTCCCAGGAGAAGGCCTTGTCGATGCGCACCGGCTCGCCGGCCTCGTCCACGAACAGGTCGTCCGGGTCCGCCGGCCAACCCAGGGGCATGCCCCCCAGGACGGTGTTGGGCTGCACGCCCTCGGGGCCCTTGGGCGTCTTGGCGCAGGGCGGGATGGGCCGGGGGAAGGGCGCCTTGTGGCGGAAGCCGCCGGGGCGGTCGATGGTGCCAAGGATGGACATCAGGATCGACAGGGCACGGATGGTGTGGAAGCCATTGGAGTGAGCCGCCAAGCCGCGCATGGCGTGGAAGGCCACGGGGTTGCCGGTGACGGTCTTGTGCTCGTTGTCCCACACGTCGGTCCAGGCGATGGGCAGTTCGATCTTCTGGTCCCGGGCAGTCACGCCCATCTCGTGAGCGAGGCGGCGAATGGTCTCGGCCGGAATGCCGGTGATGCGCTCGGCCCATTCGGGGGTGTACTCCTCCACCCGCTCCTTGAGGAGCTGGAAGGAAGGCTTCACCGGAGTGCCGTCGGACAGCTTGAAATCGCCCAGGAGGTAGGGGTCGGCGCCGGGGGTATGGGTGGAAATCGGGTGATCCAGCTCCCGGTCCCACCACAGCTTGTTTTGGGCGTCAAAGCAGCCCTCCTCGGGCGGCACTTCGAAGCGCACGAACATGCCGTACTCGGAACTGGCGTCGTCCATGTTCACCAGTTCGGCGGCGTTGGTGTAGTTGACCAGGAATTCCCGGTCGTAAAGACCCATGGCGATCAGTTCGTGGATGATGGCCAGCAGCAAGGCGCCGTCGGTGCCGGGCTTGATCGGCACCCATTCGTCGGCAATGGCGGAATAGCCGGTGCGCACCGGGTTGACGGAAATAAAGCGGCCGCCGTTGCGCTTGAACTTGGACAGGGCAATCTTGAGCGGATTGGAGTGATGGTCCTCGGCGGTACCGATCATCACGAACAGCTTGGCGCGGTCCAGGTCCGGGCCGCCGAATTCCCAGAAGGAGCCGCCGATGGTATAGACCATGCCAGCGGCCATGTTCACGGAGCAGAAACCGCCGTGGGCGGCATAGTTGGGCGTGCCGAACTGACGGGCGAAGAGGCCGGTGAGGGCCTGCATCTGGTCGCGGCCGGTAAAGAGAGCGAACTTCTTCGGGTCTTCGGCGCGAATCCTGCCGAGCCGCTCTTCCATGATGCCGAAGGCCTGGTCCCAGGAAATGGCTTCGAACTGGGCGTCGCCGCGCTCCGTGCCCTGCTTGCGCAGCAGCGGCTTGGTCAAGCGGGCGGGAGAATACTGTTTCATGATGCCGCTGGAACCCTTGGCGCAAATCACGCCCTGGTTCAACGGGTGATCGGGGTTGCCCTGGATGTAACGCACCTCGCCGTTCTTGAGCGTGACGCGGATGCCGCAACGGCAGGCACACATGTAGCAAGTGGTGTTCTTTACCTCAATACGATCCGAGGGGTCCTGTAAAGCCTTATATTCCATAGTGTTATATGCTTCCGAAGAAATTACAACGAACCTACTATTTTACCTTATTCCGAATTGCTAATATTCGTATTTATTTATACCTGTATAAATCTTTTGATAGAGTCCAAAAATACCATTTATACCAATAAAAAAAGAAGGGATTCTGGCGAATCCCTTCTTTTCGGAACCACAAACCAGCGTTAGCGGGGGCGATACTCGATTTTCGCCTCCGGGCCGAGGAAAATCTTCTGCATCCCCTTACGGCTCTTGGCATTGATCAGCAAAGGCGCCGACAAATTAGCCCCCACGTTTTCCACGGGAACCGCCGAGGACATCTGAGGCACCTTGTTTTTCTGCGTCAACACCACCAACACCGCCAGGTCATCAGCATCTTCCAGCTGCAATTCGGCGATTTCGCTATCCGACAGCACGAACTCATAGTTGATCCCGAATACCGAGGGGTCGGTCACCGGCAGCGTCACGTCCGGATCGTTGAGAGATTGCATGAGGAAAACCACCCCGGCTTTCGGCGCCCCGGAATCGTCTTCTTCATGAAACAGCTTCCACTGCACGCTTTTCTCGAAACCGGGGATACCGCGCGGAAAACTAATTGCCGTCCCTTCATCCACGTCCAACTGACCCAGCCTCGTCGAGTTAAGCATCATATTATTTCCCCTTTTCTTGGCGACAGATACCGTTATCCATTCTAGTGCATCTTTCGGCATACGCAAGCCCGCCAAAGGCACTCAATAGCGACAAAACAAGAGAAAAATGATGGTCGGGGTGAGAGGATTCGAACCTCCGACTCCTGCGTCCCGAACGCAGTACTCTACCAGGCTGAGCTACACCCCGAATTTAAGGAAGAGTTTTAGTGGTTACGCGTTACCGCAAAGTCCGCCAATTCTATCAGAGAATCCTTGTAAATTGAACTCGTCAGGGACGCAATCGCCGCACATGCCGCCTCGGCCTCGGCCTTGGCGCGACGACGGGCAAAATCGAGCGCGCCGGTTTCGCGAATGGCCTTCACCACGGCGTCCAATTCGCCCGCCCCGCCCTGCTCAATGGCGCGGCGCACCACGGCCGCCTGGTCGGCGCTGCCGTTGGCCATGACATAGATCAACGGCAACGTGGGCTTGCCCTCAGCCAAGTCGTCACCCACGTTCTTGCCGGTTTCGGCCTGGTCGCCGGAGTAGTCCAGCACGTCGTCGACCAGCTGGAAGGCCGTCCCCAGGCGCATGCCGTATTCCGCCAGCGCCTCTTCCTGCTCGGCAGGCAGCGCGCCGAGAATCCCTCCCAGGCGGGCCGAGGCCTCGAACAGTTTCGCGGTCTTGTAACGGATCACCTGCAAATAGCGCCCTTCATCCACCTCGGGATCGTGGCAATTCATCAGCTGCAGCACCTCGCCCTCGGCGATGATATTGGTGGCATCGGCCAGCACCTGCATGACCCGCATATTGTCCACGCTCACCATCATCTGGAAAGCGCGGGAATAGAGAAAATCCCCCACCAGCACGCTGGCGGCGTTACCGAAAACAGAATTGGCCGTGGCGTTGCCGCGGCGCAGATGGGATTCATCCACCACGTCATCATGCAGCAAGGTGGCGGTATGAATGAATTCCACCACCGCGGCCAAGGCATGATGGTGCGGCCCTTTGTAACCAGCGGCACCGGCACACAGCAGCAGCAGGACAGGGCGCAAGCGCTTGCCGCCGCTCTGGATGATATACTCCGCCACCTGCCGGACCAGGGCCACGTCGGAATAAAGCCGTTGACGTATGACATCATCCACGGCCCGCATATCCGGCTCGACAAGTTTTCTGATGGTTTCGATAGACACGGCTAAGTACGTAGTAATCCGAATAAAGCGGTGGATTTTAACCCAGAAGCCACCACCTAGGCCAGATTCCAGCAAGCGCCGCCCGCTTAAATTGCATTTGACCCTTTCCTTCAAGGTAATGTATTATCTCGGGTTCTTTGAAATACCTCTTTAACTGGAGTTCACTATGTATGCGGTCATAAAAACCGGCGGCAAGCAATATCGCGTCACCCCCGGCGAAAAAATTAAAGTAGAACAGATACCTGCAGACATCGGAAGTGAAATCGTACTGGATCAAGTACTGATGATCGCGGATGGTGATGCGGTGAAAGTCGGCGCCCCCCTCGTGGACGGTGCCAGCATCAAGGCCACCGTGCTCGCCCACGGTCGTCACGACAAGGTGCGCATTTTCAAGATGCGTCGCCGTAAGCACTATCGCAAGAGCCAAGGCCATCGCCAGAACTACACCGAGATCCAAATCGGTGATATCGCGGCCAAGTAAGACTGACGGACAGGAGAAAGCAACATGGCACATAAAAAGGCAGGCGGCAGTTCCCGTAACGGCCGCGACTCACAGGCAAAACGCCTTGGCGTTAAGCGCTACGGCGGCCAGCTGATTCCCGCCGGCAGCATCATCGTGCGCCAGCGCGGCACCCAGTTCCATCCCGGCGAGAACGTCGGCATTGGCAAGGACCACACCCTGTTCGCCAAAGTGGACGGCACCGTTCAGTTCACCGTCAAAGGCGCCTTCAAGCGCAAGACCGTGAGCATCGTACCGGCCGCTTAAGCCAGACCGATCCGCGACAAAAGGCCCTATCCTGCGATAGGGCTTTTTTACTTTGTGAAGAAGCCCCTCCATGAAATTCATCGACGAAGCCACCATTGAAGTCATCGCCGGCGATGGCGGCAACGGCTGCGCCAGTTTCCGGCGCGAGAAATACATTCCCAAGGGGGGGCCCGATGGTGGCGACGGCGGGCGCGGCGGCAGCATTTACGCCCTCGCCGACCGCAACATCAACACCCTGATCGACTACCGCTACACCCGTATCCACCGCGCCCAGCGCGGCGAAAACGGCCGCGGTTCGGATTGCTACGGCAAGGGCGGCGAGGACCTGGTCCTGAGGGTGCCGGTGGGAACGGTCATCACCGATATCGATAGCGGCGAAACCCTCGCCGACCTCGCCCAAGACGGCCAGAAAGCCCTCATCGCCAAGGGAGGCCAAGGCGGCCTGGGCAACATCCATTTCAAATCCAGCACCAACCGCGCGCCGCGCCAATTCACCCGCGGCGAGAAGGGCGAAGCGCGGGCAATCAAGCTGGAACTCAAGGTACTGGCTGACGTGGGCCTTCTCGGCATGCCCAACGCCGGCAAATCCACGTTCATCCGCTCGGTTTCCGCCGCCAAGCCCAAAGTGGCGGATTACCCCTTCACCACGCTGCACCCCAACCTTGGCGTCGTGCGCATCGACCACCAGCGCAGTTTCGTCATCGCCGACATCCCCGGCCTGATCGAGGGCGCCGCCGAGGGCGCCGGCCTCGGCCACCAGTTCCTGCGCCACCTGGCCCGCACACGGCTGCTGCTGCACATCGTGGATATCGCCCCCGTGGACGAAAGCATCGATCCTGTGGCAGAGGCCCAGGCCATTGTGGAGGAACTGCGCAAGTACGACCAGGGCCTGTTCGACAAGCCCCGCTGGCTAGTATTGAACAAGCTCGACGCCCTGTCGCAGGACGAACGCGCCGAACGCATCGCGGCCTTCCTCCGTGGCTTCGGCTGGCAAGGCCGTTACTTCACCATCTCAGCCCTCACCGGCGAGGGCTGCAAGGAACTCACCTACGCCATCATGGACCACCTCGACGCCCAACGCGCTGACAGCGAAGCCGACGCCAATCCGGACCAGGAGGCCGAGGCATGAAATCCATTCTCTCCGACGCCAAGCGCCTGGTGGTCAAAGTCGGCAGCAGCCTGGTCACCAACAACGGCACCGGCCTGGACCAAACCGCCATCGCCGCTTGGGCCGCGCAGATCGCCGCCCTGAACAGGATGGGCCGCGAAGTGGTGCTGGTTTCCAGCGGCGCCGTGGCCGAGGGCATGCAGCGCCTGGGCTGGAGCAAGCGCCCCAGCGCCCTCTACGAACTTCAGGCCGCTGCAGCCGTCGGTCAGATGGGGCTGGTGCAGATGTACGAAAGCTGCTTTCGCCAGCACGGCCTGCACACCGCCCAAATCCTCCTCACCCACGACGACCTTTCCGACCGCCGCCGCTACCTCAACTCCCGCTCAACCCTTCTCGCCCTGCTGGCTTTGAAGGTCGTCCCGATCATCAACGAAAACGACACCGTCGCGACGGATGAAATCCGCTTCGGCGACAACGACACCCTGGGCTCCCTGGTGGCCAATCTCATCGAAGCAGACGCCCTGGTCATCATGACCGACCAGCCGGGGCTATACACCGCCGACCCGCGCAAGGACCCCTCCGCCACCCTCGTCAGCGAAGCCCGGGCAGGAGACGCCGAGCTGGAAAAAATGGCTGGCGGCGCCGGCAGCGCCATTGGCCGCGGCGGCATGCTGACCAAGATATTGGCCGCCAAGCGCGCCGCCCGCAGCGGCGCCCACACCGTCATCGCCTGGGGCCGGGAGCCGGATGTTTTGCTGCGCCTGTGCAATGGCGAAGCCATCGGCACCCAGCTCGTCGCCGGCAAGATGAAAATGGCCGCCCGCAAGCAGTGGCTCGCCGACCACCTCCAGGTCCGCGGCCGCGTCGTACTGGACGCCGGCGCCGCCAAGGCCCTTCAGGATGCGGGGAAAAGCCTGCTCCCCATCGGCGTGCAGCAGGTTGAAGGCCATTTCGAACGCGGCGAGGTTGTCGCCTGCCTCGATGCCGGGGGCCAGGAAATCGCGAGGGGACTGGCCAATTACAGCGCCGACGAGACGCGGCGCATCATGCGCCGGCCAAGCCAGGAGATCGAGGCCATCCTGGGCTACGTGGACGAACCCGAATTGATTCACCGGGATAACCTGGTTCTGCTTTAACGCTCGACAGAAGACAACCACGCCGGCGGCGGCCCGTAGCCATCCCTATCGATAAACAAGGGGGCAAAGGCGCCTTGCGGCGCCACCCCCGATGTGCAATTATTTGAAGTGGAAGCTCAAGTTTCTCTTTGTCCGTCCGATGTAACAAAAACGCAATCGCTGACGAGGATCGAGTTTTGGCCGACATCACCATAAAGCCCGTTTCCGGGCCGTCAAAGACCGAGCGGCAGTCCCGCGTGGGCTCGAAGCGCTCGGCCAAAACAGCCGAGTCCGCCGCGCCGGGAACGAGTGACAACGTCGAGCTCACCCCCCTCTCCACCGGCCTGATGGCCATGGTGAGCAACCTCAACGATACCCAGGTGGTGGACACCGCCCGTATCGAAGCCATCAAAGAGGCCATCCGGGAAGGCCGCTTCAAGGTCAATCCCGAAGCGGTGGCCGACAGGCTGATCGCCACGGTGCAAGAGCTGATGGACAAAAAGAATTAAACCCCTGTCATGACCTCCCACGAGTTTCTCGCCCTTCTCCGCCAGGAACATGGCACGTTCGAGCGTTTTCTCGATACCCTGCAGGACGAACAGACCGCGCTGGTGAATGGCGAAATCGACCGCCTCACCGACATTGCCCAAACCAAAAGCAACCTGGTCATCGAGCTGACTCGACTGGCCGAGGCGAGGAACCATTTTCTATCTTCCCAGGGCCTCCCCGCCGACAAGGAAGGCATGGCCACCTGGCTCAGCCGCCAAGCGGCAACGGCCGAAACCCAGGACATCGAAACCGTTTGGAATGAGTTGCTGCGCGTTGCGGCATCCACCCGTTTGGCCAACGAAACAAACGGCAAGATGATTGAGCTGAAACTCCAGCATAATCAGCAAGCCTTGGCGGTGCTCATGTCCGCCGCCAACCAGACCACGCTCTACGGCCCTGACGGCCAGCATCTTTCCGGCGCCGGAGGCCGTCACCGGGACAAGGTCTAGCGCCCGGCCGCGTTTGGCGGGGCGAGGGGCGGCGGCATTCCCGGCGCGCTTCCGCCGGGGCCGCTGACCACCGGGACGTCACTGACCTTTTCCTGATCCTTGTTGAGAATCATCACCGCCACCCGGCGATTCCTTGCCCGCCCTTCCGGCGTATCGTTGGGCTCGACGGGGTGGTTCTCCCCATAGCCGACGGCCACCAAGCGTGCCGAGTCGACGCCGTTCTCGACGAACAGCCGCACCACGCTGCTGGCCCTGGCGGCGGACAATTCCCAGTTGCTGGGGAAGAGCGGCGATTTGATCGGGATGTTGTCGGTATACCCCTCCACCTGCACAGGGTTGTCCACCGAAGTCAGGACCTGCCCCACCGCCGTCAGCACCTTCACCGAATCCGGCGTCAGCTTCGCCTCTCCGGAAGGAAAGAGCACGCTGGCGTTGATTTCGATGGCGATGCCGCGCTCGCTTTGAGTGATTTTGACTTGCCCTTCTTTCACCAGGGGGTCCATGACCTTCATCACGTCCTCGGCAATGCCCTTGAGGCGTTTCTCCTGTTCCTTGGCGCGCACAGTTGCCACCGTCATCGGCTTGGGGATAATGGCAACCTGCGGCGGGGTCACCACCTTATGCCCAGCCGCCATCTCCGGTTTCTGAATAATGAGCGAGGACGGGTTCTGGAAGGCATGGATCAGGGATTCGCTGAGAACTTTGTATTTGCCCTCGTTGAGCGAAGACAGGGAGTACATCACCACGAAAAATGCGAACATCAGGGTGATGAAGTCCGCGTAGGAAACCAGCCAGCGTTCGAGGTTCTCGTGCTCTTCGTGCTTTTTCCTGCGCGCCATGTCTCTCTTCCTGTCGAGAGGGGAATCAGACCACGAAGCCCCGGAGCTTGCTTTCGATCATGCGCGGGTTTTCACCGTTGGCGATCGCCACCAGCCCCTCGATCAGCATCAGGCGCATCACCACCTGCTTGCCGACCGTGGATTTGAGTTTGTTGGACATGGGGATCAGGATCAGGTTGGCGGAGCCCACGCCATAAATGGTGGCGACGAAGGCCACGGCGATGCCGGAGCCCAACTTGGAAGGGTCGGACAGGTTTTCCATCACGTGAATCAGGCCCATCACCGCCCCCAAGATACCGATGGTGGGCGCGTAGCCTCCCGCCGCCAGCCACACGCCCGCGCACTTCAAGTTGTGCTCTTCGTAAGCATCCACTTCCACTTCCAGGGCCGTCCGCAGGTACTCCGGCTCGGCACCATCCACCAGCATCTGCAGGCCTTTTTGCATGAAGGGGTCGTCAAGCTGGTCGATCACCGGCTCCAGGGACAATAATCCGCCCTTGCGCGCCGTCTGGCTCCAGGTGATGATTTGCTCGATGACCTGTTCCTCGGATTGCTGGGGAGGAAAAAACACCCAGGCCAGCATCTTCAGTCCCTGCCAGAAAACCGGCGGCGAATGCTGTACCATGGTCGCCCCCATGGTGCCGCCGATAACGATGATGAAAGCGGTCACCTGGAGCAGGGACCCAATATGGCCACCTTCCAGGATTTGCCCACCAACAATCGCGGTCAGGCCGAGCAACAGGCCAATGATGCTGATGATATCCATGTTTCCGGCGTCTCCCTCGTCCTCACGCCCTGTTTTTCGTGTTTTCCTTGCCGGCTACCGTGTACCGGCCAACTCCGCCAATTTTATGCACAAAGCATGGACCGCCGCCACCTTTTTCATTCCAGCCAGTCCTTGAGCCGGCTCCGCAGCCGAGCGATGGCCTGGCTGTGCAGCTGGCACACGCGGGATTCCGTCACCCCTAGCACCTCGCCGATCTCCCGCAGGTTGAGCTCTTCCTCATAGTAAAGGCCCATCACCAGCTTCTCCCGTTCCGGCAGACCGCGAATCGCCTCTACCAGGGTAGCACGGAAGCCATCGTCCTGAATTTTCTCCAGGGGATTTTCCCGGCTGTCGGCCAAGTGGCGGTCGAGAAAATCGTTGTCGCCCTCGTCGCTGTCGTAGAAGTCCTCGTAATACACCAACTGGTGGCCGCGGCCGTCCTGAAGCATCTGCTGGTATTCCGCCAAGGGCACCCCCAAGGCCTCGGCGGCCTCGGTTTCCGATGGGGAACGACCTAGCTTCTGCTCCAGCGTGCGAATGACCTTCTCGATCTGGCGCAGATTCTTGCGCGCGCTTCGCGGCAGCCAATCCACCTGGCGCAATTCGTCCAGCATGGCGCCACGGATACGCTGGGAGGCGTAGGTCTCGAACTGCGCCCCCTGGCCGGGATCGAAATTATTGACGGCATCCATCAGGCCGATCATTCCGGCCTGCACCAGGTCCTCCACCTGAACGCTGGGAGGAAGACGGGCGATAAGGTGGAAAGCGATCCGCTTGACCAACGGAAAGTGGTCGGCGATGACTTGTTCCTTGTCCGGCAACCCTTTGGGGCGATACATATCTTCTTGTGGTTATATTCGCGTGCACTCCGCCGTCAGGCGGCTGTTCATAATCAAACGCTGCATGAAACTGTCGAGACGGCTGTTGTCGTCCTGGGGATAGGGCCACTCGTCCACGGCTTCCGCCAAACGGCGGAAAGCGGCCGCCGAGTCCGAAGCCGGAAAGGCGTCCACCACCGGTTGGCGCAGCCTCGCTGCCTGGCGCAGCGGCTCTTCAAAAGGCACTTCCCCCAGGAAAAAAATCTTCACCCCCAGGAAACGCTGGGCCGTCGCCGCGAAATTCTTGAAGATGGCCTCGCCTTCGCCCGCCTCCCGAACCTTGCTCACCAGGACACGAAAGCGCTGCTTGGCATAATCCCGGCTCAGGCGCTTGATCAGGGCATAGGCATCGGTAATCGATGCCGGATCCTGGGTCAGCGTGATCACCACTTCCTGTGCCGCCAAGGTCAGGCTCAGGGCGTGTCCCGCCAGGCCGGCAACCGCGTCGATCAGAACCACGTCCACGGAACCGGACAGGGTATTGAAGGACTGCACCAGCCATTCCTGCTCGGCGGGAGTCAGTTCGGCCAAAGCCTTCACGCCCCGCGCGGCGGGAACGATCTCCACCCCCTGGGGGCCCGGCAGCAGGATATCCTCCAGATGGCGCTCCCGCCGGACCACATCCAGCAGGTCGTAACGGCCAGGCAGGCCCAAGGCGTGCTCCAGATTGTTCCTGCCGGACTGTTCGTCGAACACCATGACCTTGCGTCCCCGGCGCGCCAGGGCGGTAGCGAGGTTGATCACCGCCTGGGTCTTGCCCACACCCTCCCGTCCCGCGGTCACCGTCACCACGCGGACGAAATTGCGGTTCAGCAGACGGCGGAGTCCCTCCGCCTGGTCGGCGTGGAACTCAACCACGCACCATCTCCCGGTCGCCGTAACCCTCGCCGGCGGCCATCGCCAGGGGATATTCCGCCTCCTGGAGGGTGAAAGGCGTCACGGCCTGGGCCATCTTGAAAGCCCGGTCGATCAGGTAATGGGCGTTGGGCAGGTGCATGTCCTCCGGCACCCGCTGGCCGTTGGTGACGAAATGCAGCAGCAGGCGGTGGCGGATGATGACGTCCAGGACGTTGCCGATGCTCACCGCCTCGTCGATCTTGGTCAGGATGCAGCCGGCCATTTCGCTGTCGGGGAAGGCGCTGCTTTCATAGGTGCGCGCCACTTCTTCCAGGGTGCTGCCCTGGGAAGTGGCGGAGAGCAGCAGCAGGCGGCGCACCTTGCGGCCGTTGCCGGAGAGCATTTCGATCTGCTCCGCTACCCGGCGGTCCCGCTGGCTCATGCCCACGGTGTCGATCAGCACCAGGTGTTTGTGGCGCAGGTCGGACAGGGTGAGCTGGAAATCGCTTTCATCCTTGATGGCATAGACCGGAACGCCGAGAATCTTGCCGTAGATGCGCAATTGCTCATGGGCGCCGATGCGGTAGCTGTCGGTGGTCAGCATGACCACCTTGGACGGGCCGTGCTTGAGCGTGCAGCGGGCAGCCAGCTTCGCCACGGTGGTGGTCTTGCCGACGCCGGTAGGCCCGACGAGGGCATAAATCCCGCCCCTGTCGACGATATCGTCTTCCGGCGACACCACCCGCAGATTGTGGGTCAGCGCCGCCTTGACCCAGCGCAATCCCTTGTTGAAATCGCTGTCGGCGGGAAGGCGGTCCAGCAATTGCCGGGACAGGGTGGGGCTCAAACCGACTGCCAGCAGGCTGCGCAGAATCTCCACCTTGGCGGGGTCCCTGCGCTGCAGGTCGCCCCACGCGAAACCGGCCAGCTGGCCCTCCACCATGCCGCGCAGGAACTTGATTTCCTTGATGATATCCTTGATGACGGCATCCGGCAGGGGAGTCTCCTGCCCCACCGCGGCAGGCGGTGGCGGCGGAGCCGCCTTGCGCTCCTGACGGGGCGGCGGAGGGGCCGGCTGGGCCATCATCTTCGGCGCGCGCGGAGGCGGGGTAGGCACGCCGGCCGCAGCCAAGCTATCCACGTCCCGGTCGGCCACCGCCATGATCTCAATCCCTCCCATCACTTGGCGGTTGGAGAGGATGATGGCGTCCTCGCCCAAGGCATCCCGCACTTGGCGGAGCGCATCCCGGGTGTTACTGGCGTAGAACTTGCGGACGTTCACAGGAAGCCTCCGGCAGGGGACCGAAGGCCGTGGGGAGACAAGCCAGGCAGCGACGAGCTAAGTATTGGCGAAGTGATTATCCCGCTTCTCACCCTCTTCCTCCCAGGACGGCAACAACCTTGATGTTCTTGTTCTCCGGCACTTCGGCGTGGGAAATCACCCGCAACTGGGGCGCGGCCCGGCGCAGGAAACGCGCCAGCAAAGTCCGCAGCGGCACCGGCACCAGCAGCACGGCGGGCAAGCCGAGCTGTTCCTGCTGTTCCACCATGGCTTCGGCCTGTTTCAACAGGTTTTCCGCCAACCCGGGCTCCAGGCCGCCGCCTTCGCTTCCCGGTGCTTGCGTTCTCGTTGCCTGCATCAGGATGTTTTCCAGTTGAGGATCGAGTGCCGCCACCTGCAGCTCCCTCGCCCCCGGATAAATTTGCTGAATGATAGCACGGCCCAGTGCGATGCGAACCGCGCTGGTCAGGGCATCGGGATCGGTATTCTTGCCCCCCTGGTCGGCCAGGGTCTCGATAATGGTCCGCATATCCCGGATATGCACGCCTTCGTCGAGGAGGTTCTGCAGCACCTTCTGCACCGTCCCCAGGGGCAGAACGTCCGGCACCAGGTCTTCCACCAGCTTGGGGGCTTCCCGTTTCACGCGCTCCAGCAGCTGCTGGGCTTCTTCCCTACCGAGCAATTCGGCGGCGTGGGTCTGGATGATATTGGACAGATGGGTGGCTACCACCGTGCTGGCATCCACCACCGTGTAGCCGTAAGCCTGGGCGCGATCCCTCAGCTCGGCCTCGATCCACACCGAAGGCAAGCCGAAAGTCGGGTCCTGGGTGGGCGTGCCCGGGAGCTCTCCGACAACCCGGCCCGGGTTGATGGCCAGGAACATGCCCGGGTGCGCCTCGCCGTAGCCAATCTCCACCCCCTTCAGGGTAATGCGGTAGGCGTTGGGGCGCAGTTCCAGGTTGTCCCGGATGTGCACCGCCGGCACCAGGAAGCCCATTTCCTGGGCGAATTTCTTGCGAATGCCCTTGATGCGCCGCAGCAGTTCGCCGCTTTGCATGCGGTCCACCAGGGGGATCAGGCGATAGCCCACCTCCAGCCCCAAGGCGTCCACCATGGTCACGTCGTCCCAGCCCACCTCCACCGGCTCGGGAGGAGGCGCCTCCACCGGCTCTTCCGGCACTTCCGGCGCGGGAGCCCGGGAACGCTGGTCCATGTAGTAGGCGCCGCCGGCCATGGAGCCGCCCATCAGCAGGAAAGCCAGGTGGGGCATGCCGGGAATCAGGCCCAGCAGGGTCAGGATGCCGCCGGTGATCATCATCACCTGGGGACGGCTGAACAACTGGGAAATGAGCTGCTTGGACAAGTCCTCGCCGGTGCCTACCCGGCTCACCACCACGCCGGCGGCGGTGGAGATGATCAGGGCGGGGATTTGCGCCACCAGGCCGTCGCCGATGGTGAGCAGGGTGTAGTTGTTGACGGCGGTGGAGAGATCCAGGTTGTGCTGGATCATGCCCACCGTCAGGCCGCCGATGATGTTGATGAGCATGATGAGAATGCCGGCGACGGCGTCGCCGCGGACGAATTTGCTGGCACCGTCCATGGAGCCGAAGAACTCCGCCTCCTGGGAAATTTCCGTCCGCCGGCGCCGCGCTTCTTCCTCGCCGATCAGGCCGGCATTGAGGTCGGCGTCGATGGCCATTTGCTTGCCAGGCATGGCGTCCAAGGTAAAGCGGGCGCTCACCTCGGCGATACGGCCGGCGCCCTTGGTGATCACCACGAAGTTGATGATCACCAGGATGATGAACACCACGATGCCGACGGTGTAGTTGCCCCCCACCAGGAAGTGACCGAAGGCCTCGATCACCTTGCCCGCCGCGTCGGCGCCGGTATGCCCTTCCAGCAGCACGATCCGCGACGAGGCAACGTTGAGGGACAGGCGCAGCAGGGTGGTCACCAGCAGAACCGTGGGGAAGATGGCGAATTCCAGCGGCTTCAGGGTGTAGAGGCTGACCAGCAGCACGATCATCGCCAGGGCGATATTGAAAGTGAACAGCAGGTCCAGCAGGAAGGTGGGCAGGGGCAGCACCATCATCGCCAGGATCAGGATGATGATGACCGGCCCTGCCAAGCGGCCCAGGTTCACCCCGCCGAGGAAGTTCAGGGCGCCGACGCGGGCATTCATTCTTCATCCCCTCCCGGGTCCATGTCCGCCGGCACCGGCAAGTTACCCAAGGCCTTGGGCACCTGCCCCCCCTGTTTTTCGTAGCGCTGAAGGTGATAAATGTAAGCGAGCACTTCCGCGACAGCCGTGTAAAGGGCGGCGGGAATTTCCTCGCCCAACTCGGCATGACGATACAGGGCCCGGGCCAGGGGAGGCGTCCGCAATACCGGGACATTGTGCTCCTTGCCCAACTCCATGATGCGCTCGGCCAACAGATGAGAGCCCTTGGCCACCACCGCAGGGGCTTTCATGGACTTGCTTTCGTATTTCAGCGCCACCGCGTAGTGGGTCGGGTTGGTGACGATCACGTCGGCCTTGGGCACTTCCGCCATCATCCGCTTGCGGGCCATTTCACGCTGCATCTGGCGAATACGCCCCTTGACGTGGGGATCGCCCTCCGATTCCTTGTATTCCTGACGGATTTCCTCTTTGGTCATCTTCAGCTTCTGGCTGTAATCCCATATCTGGAAGGGCACGTCGATGGCCACCACCAGCAGGAGGGAACAGGAAACGGCGATAAAGGTAATCAGCACGAGCTGGGCGAAATGCACCAATCCCACCTCCGAGGGCTCCATCACCAAGCCGAACAGGGCATCCTGATAGTGGAGCACGGTCCACCAGGCAACGCTGCCGATCAGCAGGGTCTTGATGATGGCCTTGACCATCTCGATCAGGCCATTGGTGGAGAAAACCCGGGAAATGCCCTTCAGGGGATCGAGCTTGCCAAAGTCTGGTATCAAGGCCTCGACCGTGAACAGCCAGCCGGAGAGCAGCATGGGGGTCAGCAACGCGGCCAGCGCCATCACGCCGAGAAAGGGAGCAAAGGCCACCAGCGTGTCCCGGGCTGCCTGGTGGAAACGCATCTGCATCATGACGGTATCGAAGGCCACCGTGCGATCGATGGTCAAACCGGACTGCAGCAGACGGGTAAGGCTGCCGACCATCTGCTCGCCCATGGCCATGAAAGAACCGCCGGCGGCAATCAGCATGACGAAGGTCGTCAACTCCCGGGAACGGGCAACCTGCCCCTTTTCCCGCGCCTGTTGGATGCGCCTGGGCGTTGCGGCTTCTGTTTTCTCGAGATCGCTATCCTCGGCCACTCCAATCCCCTTTGTTCAACCAGCCCGGCGCTCCGGAACGTTCCCCCGGGGCACATCTCCAGACCAGCATATTTGGTGGCTAGTTTAGCCTATTTCCACCAGATATTGTAGAGGAAGCAGGAATATCCGCCCCTGGCGCAAGCCCCTTGGAAAACCAGGGAACGGTTTGATTCGGAAGCGCTTATTGGGCCTCGTCGATCCAGGCCATCTGAATCGCTTCGAGAATTTTCTCGTTGGAGCGCTGGGGATCGTCCTCGAACCCCTCCAGGCCCGTCACCCAGGCATGGAGGTCGGTATAGCGGACGTACTGGGGGTCAACGTCGGGATACTTGTCGTAGAGGGCGATGGCGATGTCCAGGGTATCGGTCCATTTCATAAGCGGCCACTCACTTTTTGCCATGGCCTTCCTTGGCCATATTAATGGAGTACTTGGGTATTTCCACCACCAGGTCCGCGTCGCCGACGATGGCCTGGCAGGACAGGCGGGATTGGGGCTCCAGCCCCCAGGCCTTGTCGAGCATATCCTCCTCGTCATCCTCGGCCTCGTTGAGGGATTCGAACCCCTCCCGCACGATGACGTGGCAGGTGGTGCAGGCGCAGGACATCTCGCAGGCGTGCTCGATCTCGATATCGTTGTCGAGCAGGGCCTGGCAGATGGACATCCCCTTGTCGGCCTGGATCACGGCCCCCTCGGGGCAAAGTTCCACATGGGGCAGTACGATGATTTGCGTCATGGTCTCTAGCTTGGCAATAACTCAGGACTCTTCGCCCATTTCCAGCTCGGACAGCTTGTGGCCGGAAAGGGCTCGCCGGACGCTCTGATCCATGCGGCGGGCGGCGAAGAACTCGGTTCCCCGGTTGAGGGCTTCCAGGGCCTGCTTGATGGCGGGGGAATCGCCCCCGCCGGCCACGGCCCGCAGACGCCCCATCAATTCGTCGATGGCAGCCCGCTCCTTATCGTCGAGCAGGGCGCCATCCTCGTCCAGGGCGGCCTGAACCGCGTCCAGCAGGCGGTTGGCCTCCACCTGGTTCTCCCGCAGCATCCGCGCCGCCATGTCGTCCACGGCGTGCTCCCGGGATTCGGTCAGCATGCGGGTGATTTCCTCGTCGCTCAGGCCATAGGAAGGCTTCACCGTCACGGTGGTCTCGGCGCCGGTGCTCTTTTCCCGGGCGGTGACCGACAGCAGGCCATCGGCGTCCACCTGGAAGGTCACCCGCACCCGCGCGGCGCCCGCCACCATGGGGGGGATGCCCCGCAGCTCGAATTTCGCCAGGGAACGGCATTCGGCCACCAGTTCCCGCTCCCCCTGCACCACGTGGAAGCTCATGGCGGTCTGGCCGTCCTTGAAGGTGGTGAACTCCTGGGCCCGCGCCACGGGAATGGTGGAGTTGCGGGGAATGATCTTCTCCACCAGCCCGCCCATGGTCTCGATGCCGAGGGATAGGGGAATCACGTCCAGCAGCAGCCAGTCGTCGTCGGCCCGGTTGCCCGCCAGGACGTTGGCCTGGATGGCGGCGCCCAGGGCCACCACCTTGTCCGGGTCCAGGTTGTTCAGGGGTTCCTGGCCGAAAAACCCGCCCACCGCCTTCTGCACGTTGGGCATGCGGGTGGAGCCCCCGACCATCACCACCCCCTTCACGTCCTCGGGGCCGAGGCCGGCATCCCGCAGGGCCTTGCGGGTGGGCTGCAGGGTCTTGCTCACCAGGTGCTGGGTAATCTCGGTAAACGTCTCGCTGGTCAGGGTCAGCTCCACCGACATGCCGCAATCCAGCATGGCCGTGATGGTGGCCTCCGGCTGCTCGGTGAGCCACTCCTTGGCTTCCCGCGCCTTGGTCAGCAGGGTGCGGCTGTCGTGGGGCCCCAGGGGCGGCAGCTTGGCCTGCTCGAGAATCCAGCAGAACACCCGCTGGTCGAAATCGTCGCCCCCCAGGGCGGAGTCGCCGTTGGTGGCGAGCACCTCGAACACCCCCTTGGACAGGCGCAGAATGGAAATATCGAAGGTGCCGCCCCCCAGGTCGTAAACCGCGTAGACGCCCTCGGCGGCGTTGTCCAGGCCGTAAGCCACGGCGGCGGCGGTGGGCTCGTTGAGCAGGCGCAGGACGTTGAGACCGGCCAGCCGCGCGGCATCCTTGGTGGCCTGGCGCTGGGCGTCATCGAAGTAGGCCGGAACGGTGATCACCGCCCCCACCAGTTCCCCGCCCAGGGAGTGCTCGGCCCGCTCGCGCAATACCTTGAGGATTTCCGCCGACACTTCCACCGGGCTTTTCACCCCGGCCACGGTCTTGAGCTGCACCATCCCCGGCGCATCGACGAAGTGGTAGGGCATGCGCTCGGCGTCGGGAATGTCCTTCACCCCCCGCCCCATGAAGCGTTTCACCGACACGATGGTATTGTGGGGGTCCACGCTCTGCTTGGCCTGCGCCGCGTAGCCCACCTCGGCGAAACCATCCGGCAGGTAGCGCACCACGGAAGGCAGCAGCGCCCGGCCATCCTCGTCGTGCAGCACCGTGCTCATGCCGCTGCGCACCGTCGCCACCAGGGAATTGGTGGTGCCGAGGTCGATACCCACCGCCAAGCGGTGCTGGTGAGGGGCGGCGCTCAGGCCGGGCTCGGCAATTTGCAGTAAAGCCATTAGCTCTCCAATGCTTCGATGGCGAGGTTGATCTCCTCGCCCAGCTTCTCGATGAATTTCAGCATCCGCACGGTCTCGGCGGCAGCGGGGTAATCCTTGGCGCCATCCAGCAGTTTTTCCAGTCTTTCCTCCAGCCCGCGGCGCTCGGCGCGCAGCTTGGCCGCCAAGTGCTCCAGGGCGGCGATATCGTCGGCGGCCCGGGCTTCCATGATGCCTTCCCGCCACTCCATCTGCTGCATCAGGAAAGCCGGCGGCATGGCGGTGTTGCTCTCCTCGGCGGTATCCACGCCGTGCATCTGCAACAGGTAGCGGGCCCGGGACAGGGGCTGCTTGAGGGTCTGGTAGGCCTCGTTGGCGAAGGTGGCCCACTGCATGGACAGGCGCTTCTGCGCCTCGTCGGCGTGGGCGAAGCGGTCCGGATGGACCTGGGACTGGATGTCGCGGTACTTGCCGTCCAGCAGCGCCATGTCGATGCGGAAGCCCGGAGGCAGGCCGAACAGCTCGAAGTAGTTTTTATGGAAATCCGGGGTCACGATTCAACTAACAAAACCGTGCCGCCGGAATGTCCGCATGGGCACCCCGGCGGCGAATGGGATCATACCTTGAAGCTCTCGCCGCAGCC
This sequence comes from Pseudomonadota bacterium, assembly GCA_021845865.1. GTDB lineage: Bacteria > Pseudomonadota > Gammaproteobacteria > Burkholderiales > UBA9220 > UBA2239. The sequence continues at coordinate 23,233 of JAJZVC010000003.1, forward strand.
GCAAGATTCCTTGGCGTTGGGGTTGGTGAACTTGAAGCCCTCGTTGAGGCCTTCGCGCACGTAGTCCAGCACCGTGCCGTCGAGCATGGGCATGCTCTTGGGGTCCACGACCACGGTAACGCCGTTGCTGTCGAAGGTGCTGTCGTCGTCGGCAATCTCGTCCACGAACTCAAGGGTGTAGGCCAGGCCGGAACAGCCGGATGTCCGCACGCCAAGACGCAGACCGACGCCCTTTCCGCGCTTCTCGATGAAGGACTTGACCCGGCTGGCCGCTTTTTCCGTCAGGGTAATGGACATGGCTTTCCTCCTCAGCTCGCGCTCTTGGGCGAACACACATCGGCTTCGATCACGCCCTGTTTCTGCTTGTAGTCGGCCACCGCCGCCTTGATGGCGTCCTCCGCCAGGATGGAGCAGTGGATTTTCACCGGCGGCAGGGCCAGTTCCTCGGCGATCTGGGTATTCTTGATCTCCAGGGCCTGGTCCAGGGTCTTGCCCTTGACCCACTCGGTGACCAGGGAGCTGGAGGCGATGGCGGAACCGCAGCCGTAGGTCTTGAACTTGGCGTCCTCGATGACGCCATCCTTGTTGACCTTGATTTGCAGTTTCATCACGTCGCCGCAGGCGGGCGCGCCGACCATGCCGGTGCCCACGTCCTCGGCTTCGCCCTCGAAGCTGCCCACGTTGCGGGGATTCTCGTAATGGTCCAGAACTTTTTCGCTGTAAGACATAGTAACCTCCTGTAAGGCGTGAGACGCAAGGGGTGAGGAGAAACGGCGCGACGCCTCGCTCCTCTCACCTCACTCCTCACCGATTCGTCAGTGGGCCGCCCATTTCACCTGGGACAGGTCGATGCCGCTCTTGAACATCTCCCACAAGGGAGACATCTCGCGCAGCTTGGCGACCTGCTGCTTCATCAGTTCAACGGCGTAATCCACTTCCTCCTCGGTGGTGAAGCGGCCGATGGAGAAGCGGATGGAACTGTGGGCCAGCTCGTCGCTGCGTCCCAGGGCCTTGAGCACGTAGGACGGCTCCAGGCTGGCCGAGGTGCAGGCGGAGCCGGAGGACACCGCCAGGTCCTTCACCGCCATGATCAGGGACTCCCCTTCCACGTAAGCGAAGCTCATGTTCAGGTTGTGGGGGATGCGGCGCTCCAGGTCGCCGTTGAGATGCACTTCCTCGATGGCCTTGAGGCCGTTGTAGAGGCGATTGCGCAGCATCAGGATGCGCTCGTTCTCGGCCGCCATCTCTTCCTTGGCGATGCGAAAGGCTTCGCCCATGCCGACGATCTGGTGGGTCGCCAGGGTGCCGGAGCGCATGCCCCGCTCGTGGCCGCCGCCGTGCATCTGGGCCTCCAGGCGGATGCGGGGCTTGCGGCGCACGTAGAGGGCGCCGATGCCCTTGGGGCCGTAGGTCTTGTGGGCCGAGAAGGACATCAGGTCCACCTTCAGCTTCTGCAGGTCGATATCCACCTTGCCGGTGGCCTGGGCCGCGTCCACGTGGAAGATCACGCCCTTCTCGCGGCAGATTTCGCCGATGGCGGCGATGTCCTGGATGACGCCGATTTCGTTGTTGACCAGCATCACCGAGGCGAGAATGGTATCGGGGCGAATGGCGGTCTTGAACTTCTCCAGGCTCACCAGGCCGTCGGCTTCCGGGTCCAGGTAGGTGACTTCGAAGCCGTAGCGCTCCAGGTTGCGCATGGGGTCGAGCACCGCCTTGTGTTCGGTGCTGACGGTGATGAGGTGCTTGCCCTTGCCGGAATAGAACTCGGCGGCGCCCTTGATGGCCAGGTTGTCGGACTCGGTGGCGCCGGAAGTCCAGACGATCTCCTTCGGATCGCAGTTCACCAGGGCCGCCACCTGCTCCCGCGCCTCCTCCACGGCCTTCTCCGCCTCCCAGCCGAAGGCATGGGAACGGGAAGCGGGATTGCCGAACCTCTCCGTCAGATAGGGAATCATTTTCTCCGCCACCCGCGGGTCCACCGGGGTAGTAGCGGAATAATCCAGATAAATCGGCAACTTGGGCATATCGCTCTCCACTACGTCCTTACAATTCAGTCAAACCGCCATCACCGCCGCCATGCTCCGCAGGCGGCTCAACTCGCCGCCCAGGGCGGCAAGAAAGGCATCCACCTGGGCCGCCGTGTTCTCCTGACCCAGGCTTACCCGCACGGCGCCCTTGGCCAGGGACGGCTCCACCCCCATGGCCGCCAGCACCGGGCTGATCTCGCTGCTGGCACTGGAGCACGCCGCCCCGCTCGCCACCGCGAAGCCCGCGCGGTCCAGGGCCATCACCAGGGTTTCACCCTCGACGCTGGGCAGGGCGAAGAAACTGGTGTTGGGCAGGCGCTCCGCCCCGGCCGCGAAGATCGCGGCACCCATTTTTTTCAGCCCCGCCTCGAGCCGGTCACGCAGCCCCGTACCCTCCTGCAACACCCGTGCCAGGCGACCGGGAAGCAGTTCGCAGGCGGCGCCGAAACCCACGATGGCCGGGACATTCTCGGTACCGGAACGGATGCCCCATTCCTGTCCGCCCCCGCTCAGGAGTGGCGCAAGTTCGACACGTTTGTCGACAATCAGCGCACCCGCCCCCTTGGGGCCGTAAATCTTGTGGGCCGAAAGGGTCATCATGTCCACGCCCAGCGCCCTGAAATCCACCGCCATCTTGCCCAGGGCCTGAACCGCGTCGGTGTGCGCCAAGGCGCCCGCCCGCCGGGCTTTATCCGCCACCGCCGCGACATCCTGCAACGCGCCGGTCTCGTTGTTGGCCAGCATCACCGACACCAGGGCCGGGGATTCTGCCAGGGTCCGCTCCAGGTCGTCCAGGTCCAGGCGGCATTCCGCATCCACCGCGATCTCCCGCAACTTCCAGCCCTGCCGCCGCAAATCCTTCGCCGGCCTGGTCACGCAGGGATGCTCGATGCGGCTCACCGCGAGCGTGCCGGGTTTCAGCCAAGCCGCCGCGCCCTTCAGCGCCAGGTTATTGGCCTCGGTGCCGCCGCTGGTGAAAACCACTTGGGAGGGATGCGCTCCCACCGCCGCGGCCACCTTTTCCCTCGCTTCCTCCACCGCCTGGCGGGCGGCGCGCCCGAAGCCGTGGCGGCTGGAAGGATTACCGTACTGCCGGCTCCGTCCGCCGGCGGCCCCACCGCTCATTCCCGCGCCGAAATACGGCAGCATCTGCCGCCACACCTCGTCCGCCACCGGCGTGGTGGCATTGTGGTCGAGGTAGATCGGCTCCTCCATCACCGGTTCAGGCGGCGACCGGCGCCCCGGCCTTGCCCCGGGCCTTGGCCGAGCGCTTGTCGAGAATCTGCACCTCGCCGCTCTGCTGGTGGCCGGCCACCAGCTGGGCCAGGTTCACCGAACCGAGATAGTCGAAAATCCGGGCATTCAGGCCCATCCACAAATCATGGGTGAGGCAGGGCCGGTCGTCGTGGCAATTGCCTTCGCCGCCGCACTGGGTGGCATCCACCGCTTCATCCACGGCACGGATGATGTCCGCGGTGGAAATATCCTTCAGGTCCTTGGCGATGTAATAGCCGCCTCCGGGCCCGCGCACGCTTTCCACCAGGCCGTGGCGGCGCAGGCGGCCGAACAGCTGCTCCAGGTAGGAGAGGGAAATCTTCTGCCGGTCGCTGATGCCGGCCAGGGTCACCGGTCCCTCTCCGTTGCGCAATGCCAGGTCCAGCATCGCGGTCACCGCAAAACGTCCTTTGGTTGTCAAACGCATCGGTCTAGCCCCTATTTAATAACGCTCGGTTGAGTCAGTAAAAATGTAATTTAGTATAGTAAATTAGTCAACTATTTTATTCAGGTAATTGGGATCGAAACCGTCGGCCACGGCACGGTCTTCCTGAACGTCAACGCCCAGGCCGCGCAACTGCTGGACCAGTTCGCTGATGCGCCGGTCGGTGGTCACCGTGTGGTCGAGGAGGGCGTGCACCGCCTTCACCACCGGGTCGTTCATATCCTCGCTGATGGCGTAGGCGGAGAAGCCGATTTTCTTCGCCTGCTCCTCCCGCCGCTTGGCCTGGTCCGAATCCAGGATGCGCGCCGGGATGCCGACGGCGGTGGCGTTGTCCGGCACGTCCTTCACCACCACGGCGTTGGACCCCACCTTGGCCCCGGCGCCGATCAGGATCGGCCCCAGTATCTTGGCGCCGGCGCCGACCACCACCCCCTTGCCCAACGTGGGATGGCGCTTGCCCTTTTTCCACGACGTCCCGCCCAGGGTAACGCCGTGGTAAAGAGTGCAGTCGTCGCCGATTTCCGCCGTCTCCCCCACCACCACGCCCATGCCGTGGTCGATGAAAACCCGGCGGCCGATGGTGGCGCCGGGATGGATTTCGATGCCGGTCACCCAGCGGCTGAAGAAGGACACCAGCCGCGCCAGCCATTTCAGCCCCCAGTGCCACAGGCGGTGGGCCAGGCGGTGGAGCAGCAGGGCATGGACGCCGGGATAAAGGGTCAGCACCTCCCAGGTGGAACGGGCGGCGGGGTCGCGTTCGAATACGACGGCGATGTCTTCGCGCAGGTGACTGAACATGGGTGGAACGTCTGAATTCAAGGGTTGCGGTTCGGAAGGGCGAAGTATGCTATGCCCCTTCGTTTCGGTCAACTATTTAATCGATATTTCTATCGGGAGATGGCCTTATCCACCGCGGTCAGGATGCCCCGCAGGATATTGGCTTCGTCCTTCCGCGGCCGCGCCCGGGCGAACATCCGCCGCAGGCGGGACATCAGCTTCTTGGGCTGGGCGGGGTCGAGGAATTCGGTGCGGTAAAGGGTCTGCTCCAGATGACGGTAGAATCCCTCCATTTCCTCGCTGGTGGCCAGCGCCTCGGCAGGCTCCACCGTGCACGCCTTCTCCTCCAGCAGCGCCAGGCGCAGCTCGTAGGCCGCCACCTGAACCGCGGAACCCAGGTTGAGGGAACTGTAGAGGGGATTCGAAGGGATACTCACCCGCATTTGGCACCGGTCCATCTCGGCGTTGGTCAGGCCGCTGGTCTCGTTGCCGAACAACAGCGCCACCGGCTGGCTGCGGGCACGCTCGGCCAGTTCCAGCGCCGCTTCCCGCAGGGTGTAATCCCCCGGCCCCACGTCCCGCTTGCGGGCGGTGAGCCCGGCCACCAGCGCCGCTCCCTCCAAGGCCTCGTCCAAGGCAGCGCACACCGTCGCCCCCTCCAGCACGTCCAGGGCGCCGGAAGCGCGGGCCTCGGCGGCCGGATCGGGAAAATGGCGCGGTTCCACCAGCACCAGGCGACTCATCCCCATGGTCTTCATGGCCCGGGCGGCGGCGCCGATATTGCCAGGGTGGCTGGTATGACTGAGGACGAAGCGGAGATTGGCGAAGGGATCGGGTTTATTCATGGGCCGGTTGCAAGTAAAATGACGGTATTCGTTCCATGCGTTCCTTAAAGGCTCCCTCATGCATCCCATGCTCAACACGGCGGTGAAGGCCGCCCGCCGCGCCGGCTCCATCATCAACCGCGCTTCCCAGGACCTGGATCGGCTGACGATCCGCCACAAAAGCGCCAACGACTTCGTCACCGAAGTGGATCAGGCCGCCGAGCAGGCGATCATCGAGATCCTTCTTGACGCTTATCCGAAGCACGCGATTCTAGCAGAAGAGAGCGGCCCCCGCGGCGACTCGGAATACCAGTGGATCATCGACCCCCTGGACGGCACCACCAACTTTCTCCACGGTTTTCCCCAGTACGCCGTCTCCATCGCCCTCCTCCACAAAGGAGTGCTGACCCACGCCGTGGTCTACGACCCGGCGATGAACGACCTTTACACCGCCACCCGTGGCGCCGGCGCCTTCCTCAACGACCGCCGCATCCGGGTATCCAAGCGCGCCCAGCTGAAGGAAGCCCTCATCGGCACGGGCTTTCCCTTCCGCGATTTCACCCACGTGGACGCCTACCTCGGCATGTTCAAGGACATGATCCAGAAGACCAGCGGCGTGCGCCGCCCCGGCTCCGCCGCCCTGGACCTGGCCTATGTCGCCGCCGGCCGCCTCGACGGCTTCTGGGAAATCGGCCTCTCCCCCTGGGACATCGCCGGCGGCTCTCTCCTGGTTCAGGAAGCGGGCGGCCTGGTGGCCGACTTCGAGGGCAACGAGAAATTCCTCGACAGCGGCAATATCGTCGCCGGCAACCCGAAAATCTTCGCCCAGGTTCTGCAAACCATCGCCCCTCACCTCACCCCGGCCCTGAAAACCCCTGCCTGACACTGCCGTGAACGACCCTGCCCCCCTGCCGATGGAGGACTTGGCCCGCCACACGCCCATGATGCAGCAATACCTGCGCATCAAGGCGGAATACCCCTCCATGCTGCTGTTCTACCGCATGGGGGATTTCTACGAGCTGTTCTTCGACGATGCCGAGCGGGCCGCCCAGCTGCTGGGCATCACCCTCACCCGCCGCGGCGCGTCGGGGGGCGAGCCGATCAAGATGGCGGGGGTGCCCTACCATTCGGTGGAGCAGTATCTGGCCAAGCTGGTGAAGTTGGGGGAATCAGTCGCCATCTGCGACCAGGTGGGCGATCCCGCCACCAGCAAGGGGCCGGTGGAGCGCCGCGTCACCCGCATCGTCACCCCCGGCACCCTCACCGACAGCGCCCTCCTCGACGACAAGCGGGACAATCTGCTGCTGGCCCTGTTTCCCACCAAGGAACTCACCGGCCTGGCGTGGCTGAACCTGGCCAGCGGCGAATTCAAGGTGGCGGAAATCCTCCCATCCCGCCTCGCCGCCACCCTGGAGCGGCTCAAACCCTCGGAAGTGCTGCACCCCGAGCAAGCGCCCCTTCCCCCCGGCTACGCCGCCACCCGCCAGCCGGCGTGGCAGTTCGACTTCGACACCGCCGTCGCCTCCCTTACCCGCCAGTTCAATACCCTCGACCTGGCCGGCTTCGGCTGCGAGGACCTGGGCCCGGCGGTGCAGGCGGCGGGCGCCCTGCTGGAATACGTCAAGCACACCCAGCGGGCCGCCCTGCCCCACCTCCAGCCCCCCCGGGTAGAACGGGAAAGCGCCTACGTCCTGATGGACGCCGCCACCCGGCGCAACCTGGAACTCACCGAGACCATCCGCGGCGAAGCCTCTCCCACCCTGCTCTCCCTGCTGGACGCGTGCGCCACCGGCATGGGCAGCCGCTGGCTGCGCCACGCCCTGCACCACCCCCTGCGCGACCACACCGCCCTCAAGGAGCGTCTGGACGCCGTGGCCGCCCTGGTGGGCGAAGGCGGCCAGGGCCACTACGGGGGGATTTTCCGTTCCCTGCGGCAAATGGCGGACGTGGAGCGCATCAGCGCCCGCATCGCCCTCAAGACCGCCCGCCCCCGGGACCTTTCGGGCCTGCGGGAAAGTCTTGCCCTGCTGCCGGAACTGCACGACCTCCTGGCCGACCGCGCCAGCACCCGCCTGCAAGCCCTGCGCGGCGGATTGGCGGCGGAAGAGGAAATCGTCGCCCTGCTGGCCCGCGCCATCAAGGAAGAACCCAGCTCGGTACTGCGGGAGGGGGGCGTGATCGCCACCGGCTACCACGCCGATCTGGACGAGCTGCGCGCCATCCAGAACGACTGCGGCGAGTTCCTGCTCGCTTTGGAGGCGAGGGAGAAGGAACGCACCGGCATCGCCACCTTGAAGGTGGAATACAACAAGGTCCACGGCTTTTACATCGAGGTCTCCCGCGCCAACGCCGACAAGGTGCCGGACGACTACCGCCGGCGCCAGACCCTGAAAAACGCCGAGCGCTACATCACGCCGGAACTGAAGGCCTTCGAGGACAAGGCCCTGTCCGCCGGAGAGCGGGCCCTGGCCCTGGAAAAACGGCTCTACGACGAGCTGCTGGACCGCCTTGCACCAGCCATCCCCCGCCTCCAGGCCATCGCCCGGGCGGTGGCGGAACTGGACGGCATCGCCGCCCTGGCCGAACGGGCCCATACCCTGAACTGGGCGATGCCCGAATTCACCCGGGACGCCCTCATCGACGTGGCCGGTGGCCGCCACCCGGTGGTGGAGCACCAGATCAAGGGCAGCGAACCCTTCATCGCCAACGACGTGCGTCTGTCCCGCACCCGTCAGATGCTCCTCATCACCGGCCCCAACATGGGGGGCAAGTCCACCTATATGCGCCAGACGGCGCTGATCGCCCTCCTGGCCCACGTGGGCTCCTTCGTCCCCGCCGACCGTCTGCGCATCGGCCCCATCGACCAGATTTTCACCCGCATCGGGGCCTCCGACGATTTGGCCGGCGGCCGCTCCACCTTCATGGTGGAAATGACCGAAACCGCCAACATCCTCCACAACGCGACGGAAAAAAGCCTGGTGCTGCTGGACGAGATCGGCCGCGGCACCTCCACCTTCGACGGCCTCGCCCTGGCCTATGCCGTGGCGCGGCAGCTGGTGGAAAAGAACCGCAGCCTGACCCTTTTCGCCACCCACTACTTCGAGCTTACCCACCTGGCCCAGGAGTTCCGCCAGATCGCCAACGTCCACGTGGAAGCGGTGGAGCACCGTGGCGGCATCGTCTTCCTCCACAGCGTGGCGGAAGGGCCGGCCAGCCAGAGCTACGGCCTGCAGGTCGCGCAACTGGCCGGCGTGCCGCCGACCGTGATCCAGGTGGCGCGCCGGCGCTTGCAGCAATTGGAGCAGCAGGCGGTGGCCGACGACAAGCAGGGGGATTTGTTCGCCGCCATCAGCGACGAAGAGCCGGAGGAGGAACACCCGGCCCTGGCGGAACTGCGCAGCGCCGACCCGGACGAACTGACCCCGAAATCGGCGCTGGAACTGGTCTACAAGCTGAGAAAACTGCTGGGTTAGGCAGTCTCAGTGATGATGGCCGCCCTCGCCATGGACGTGGCCGTGGGAGGTTTCCTCGGAGGTAGCGGGGCGCACGCCGGTGACGGTGCAGGAAAAGAACACCCGCTGGCCGGCGAGGGGGTGGTTGGGGTCCAGCACCGCCTTGCCCTCGGCGATGTCGGTGACGGTATAAATGAGGGTATGGCCGCTGGCCGGGTCGGTGCCCTCGAAACGCATCCCGACTTCCGCTTCTTCCGGCAAGGCCTCCAGGGATTCCACCTGGACCATCTGGCTGTCGTACTCGCCGAAGGCGTCCTCGGGCTCCAGGGAAACGCCGATGGATTCGCCGATCCCCTTGCCCTCCAGGGCTTCCTCCACCTTGGGGAAAATTCCTTCGTAACCGCCGTGAAGGTAGCTCGCCGCTTCATCGCTGCGTTCCAGCAGCTTGCCGTCGCTGTCGAACAGTTCGAAGGTGAAGGAAACCACGGTATCTTTGCCTATCAGCATTATTTCATTCCTTTGACCAGGGCCAGCACCTCGGCGGCATGCCCCTTGGGGTTAACGTTATACAGCGCGTGACGGACCTTGCCCTGCTTATCGATGACGAAGGTGGAGCGGACGATGCCCATCTTTCGCACGCCGTCGCACTCCCTCTCCTGCCAGACGCCGTAAGCGGCGCAAGCCTCCGCCTCCGTGTCGGCCAGCAGGCGCACCGACAGGCCGTGCTTGTCGCGGAAGGCGGCATGGCGAAGACAGTCGTCCCGGCTCACGCCCAGCACCACGGCGTCAGCATCGGCGAACGCCTCCTCCAAATCCCCGAATTCGATTGCCTGCAGGGTACAGCCGGGAGTATCGTCCTTGGGATAAAAATACAGCACCACGTTTTTCTTGCCCTTGAGCCCGGTCAAGCGGACCAACTCCATATCGGCATCCGGCAACGTGAAATCCGGGGCGGTTTGACCTGTTTGCAGCATAGGCGCTCCCTCCTTGGCTTCATTCTAAACCATTTCGCGCCGGGCGGAAGTCGACCGCCATGCTAGACTTCGATGACATCGCCATTCTTCCCGAGGCCGCCCATGCCGGAACATCATGCCCTCCTCGGCAGGCAGGAATACATTGCCGCCCTGGACCAACTGATCAGCCAGGGCCACAAGACCCTGCGTATTTTCGATTACAACCTGGAGGGGGGCGGCTACGAAAGCCTTTCCCGGGCGGAAAACCTGAAACGCTTCCTCGCCGCCTCGCCGTCCAACCGGCTGTTTCTGGTCGTCCACGACGCCGCCTTCCTGTCCCGGAGCTGCCCCAGATTGCTGGAACTGCTGAAACACTACGGCCACGGCTTCGCCGTGCATGAAACCACGGACGAGGCAAAAGGCATCTACGACCCCTTTGCCGTTGCCGACGAAAGCCACTATGTGCACCGCTTCCATTATCGCCAGGACCGCGCCGAACTGGCCCTGGAAGACGACGTCGGCGCCCACGGCCTAATCAAGCGCTTCGAAGAGCTATGGCAGGCCTCCAGCCCCGCCGCTCCCGTTACCACCCTGGGAATTTAATGCCAAAGGAATAAACCGGCCACGGGCAAATTTTCCAAATCCGCCACTACCCCCCTGAAATAAGGGAAAATAAAAGGGGACTTCATGGGTCGGCTACTAGAAAAAAAATTTAAACCTGCTAGAATTTGTCCCGCAGTTGGTTGACTGACTCAAGGTTGGCCGGCTTGAATGAATTTCTTTTCGTCGTCAAATCTTTAAAGGGAATCAATAATGAAATACTCCGTTCTGCTCGCCGCTCTGCTGGCCCTGTCTCTGTCCGCTTGCGGCAAGAAAGAAGAAGCTGCTGCTCCCGCCGCCGCTCCCGAAGCCGCTGCTCCCGCTGCTGCTCCCGCTCCTGCTGCTGCTCCCGCCGCTGACGCTGCTGCTCCCGCCGCCGCTCCCGCTGCTGACGCTGCTGCTCCCGCCGCCGCTCCCGCTGCTGACGCTGCTGCTCCCGCCGCCGCTCCCGCTGGCGACAAGAAGTAATCCAGCGTACCAGCAAGAAAAAGCCGGCCTCATGGCCGGCTTTTTTATTGCCCTGCTTTACGCGCCCTATGCCACTTGGCGCCAGTCGAAACCGCCATCCTGGTCAGCGACGCCGACCCATTCCTCTTCGCAATCCAGCGCAGCGCTCAACGCCCTGACCGCCAGCGCCGAGGTATTGTTGTGCTGGCTGATATGGGCCGCCACCACGTGCTGCAGCTTGGGATTGCGCACTCTTTCCACCAATGACGCCGCTTCCTCGTTGCTCAAGTGGCCGAATTTTCCCGCCACCCTCTGCTTGAGGGGATAGGGATAGGGGCCCGTGCGCAGCATTTCCGGATCGTGGTTGCACTCCACCACCAGCGCATCGCAGTTCTCCAAAGTGGCCACGATGTGGGGCGTGATGCAGCCGGCATCGGTCAACACGCCGAGACGCCGGGCGCCGTCGCCGAACACGAACTGCACTGGTTCGCGGGCGTCGTGGGGGACCGGGTAGGGTTCCACCTCCAGGTCGCCGATGGCCCAGGGCGCATGGCTGTCGATGACATGGAGCGTATCGGGAAGGGCCAGCCGGGGAGCGAGCGCGTTCAGCGTGCCGTGGCTCAGCCATACCGGCAGCCCATGGCGGCGGGCGAATTTGAAGGCGCCGTCGGCATGGTCGGAATGCTCGTGGGTCACGAGCACCCCCGCCAGCACCCCGGCATCCAGGCCGAGGCGGCCGAGGCGACGGCTGGTTTCCCGGATGCCGAAGCCGCAGTCAAGCAAAAGCCGGGTTTCCCCGGCTTCCACTACCAGCGCGTTGCCGCCGCTGCCACTGCCCAGCGAAGCAAAACGCATTACTTCAGCTGTTCGTACAGCAGGGTCAGGATGCGGTTGCCGGTGTCGGTTTTATCCGGCTGCCCGTTCTTGTCCAGAACTTCCACCCGGCTGCCTTCGCCTTCATCCTTCACCACTACGCGGTATTGTTCCTGCTGGCTCTTCTTGCTGTCGCTGCTGCTCCAGAAGGCCAGCTTGCTGAGGAAGCCCTTGTCCTTCTTGGCCATGGCCTCCGCCTCGGGGTCCAGGTAGCGCACATAGTAAATGCCCTGGGAGCGGTCGCGGTCCTCCACCGTGAATCCTACCCGGTCGAGGGCCAAGCCGACCCGGCGCCAGGCACGGTCGAAAGCGTCATAGAGCGCCAGGCTGCCATGGCCGCCTGGCGCCTTGGTAAGCGTGGCGCGGTGGGTCACGGAATCCGCCGCCACCATGGACTTGGCTCGCGCCTCCTGGACGCCGAAGCGCACCATCAGGCGCCGCAGCATTTCCGCCTCCAGCTCCGGGTCGGCGGGCCGGGGCTCCCACACGGTCTGGTTGCCGCCGTCGCCACCCTGGATCACTTCGTACATGCCGCGGTGGCTGATGTAGATTTCCGTGGTGCCCGGTTCGCTGCCCCGCTCCAGGCGGGTGCGGAACTTGTCACGCTCGGCGGTGGAGTACAGGCTGTCCACCACCTTGCTCAGGATGCCGCGGATCGGATCCATGGGAATCTTGGCCCGGTTCTCCGCCCAGTCGGTTTCCATCACCCCGGCCTGGGGCATTTCCGTCTTGATCAGGAAACCGTTTTCCTGCCAGAACTCCTTCACCACCGGCCAAACCTGATCCGGCGAGGCCTGGACCACGATCCAGCGCTCGGAGCCGGCGCGGTGGAAGGTCACCTTCTCCACCTTGGGCAGCACATCGCTGGACTGGGCCTGAGTCTGGCCGGCACGCTCCTGGTTGTAGGCGGAATAGGTGGCGCTGCCGGAGGGGCTGATGTCGGGCACCGCATAACGGTCATCGGTACCGGGGTTGGTCAAGTCGGGGGGAACTTCCAAGGGGGGAAGTTTACCGGTGGATTTGTAATCGACCTTCTTGCCCTGGACCATGTCCCCCATGGAACTGCAACCGGCCAGAGACGCTGCCAGGGCTGCGGCAATCGCCAGGCCGCCCAGTACGTTACGACATTTCATCAGAAAGCATCCTTCGTTAAATCAGGCCGCAACGCCGGCCTGCCGCATGGCTTGGCGCACCGTTTCCTGGTTGGCGGCGGAAAGGGGGGTAAGGGGCAGGCGAATGCCCCCCGCGATCAGTCCCATCTGCTGGACCGCCCATTTGACCGGGATGGGGTTGGCCTCGACGAAGAGGTGGCGATGCAACCCCAGGAGCTTGGCATTGAGGGAACGGGCCGAGGCCAAGTCGCCGGCGAAGGCTGCCATGCACATTTCGTGCATCGCCTTCGGCGCCACGTTGGCGGTGACGGAAATCACCCCATGCCCCCCCAGCAGCATCAGCGCCAGGGCGCTGGCATCGTCGCCGCTGTAAATGGCGAAATCCGCCGGCGCGCGCAGGATCAAATCGGTGCCGCGCTCGATATTGCCGGTAGCGTCCTTGATGCCGACGATGTTGGGTATCTGCGCCAGGCGCAGCACGGTATCGTTGGACAAATCGGACGCGGTGCGGCCGGGAACGTTGTACAGTATCTGCGGCACGTCCACCGCTTCGGCGATGGCCTTGAAGTGGCGGTACATGCCTTCCTGGCCGGGTTTGTTGTAGTAGGGCGCCACCAGCAGGCAGTAGTCGGCGCCGGAATCCTTGGCGCAACGGGTCAGCTCGATGGCTTCCGCGGTTGAGTTGGCGCCGGTGCCGGCGATCACCGGCACGCGCTTGGCAGCTTGCTCCACCACGGTCTTGATGAGGACGCAGTGCTCATCGTAGTTCACGGTGGGGGACTCCCCGGTGGTCCCTACCACCACGATGCCGTCCGTACCCTGTTCGACGTGGAAATCCACCAGCTTCCGCAGGCCCGGCAGGTCCAGGGAGCCGTCTTCGTGCATGGGGGTCACAATTGCAACCAAGCTGCCTTTTAGCATGTTCTCCGTTCCGTTCAGTGCTCGATCAGCGCCGGATTCCGGCCCTTTTTCGATAAATTATTAAGCGCTTAAGTTTACCCGAAATTCTCCCCGAACGGAAAATCGCGCGAGGTCAATCCGCCTCCCGATCCAGGGAGCAGCATTGCCTGCCCTCGGCGGGGGGAACCGGCGACAGCACCTCGCCGGTCACCGGGTTGGGGCGAAAGGCCGTGCACCCTTTGAGCCCCAGCCGGTAGGCCTGTTCATAGACACCGACGAAGTCCTCAAAGTTGCACGCGGCGGAAATCTGGATGGTTTTCGAAATGGCGTTGTCCACATGGGCCTGCAAAGCCGCCTGCATGGCAAGCTGCGCGCCGGGGGCCACATCGGCCACGGTCACGAAAGATGCCGGCAACGGCGTTGCCTCCCCATGCAACTCACGGAACAGACGACAGGCATAGTCCGTCACCTCCACCGTATCCAGGCTGCCGTCGCTGTCACGGATATGGCGCTGGTAGCGGAAGCGGAAAATAGGCTCCAGGCCGCTCGATACGTTATCCGCCAGGAGGCTGATGGTGCCGGTGGGAGCGATGGCGGCAAGATGGCTGTTGCGGATGCCGTGGCGGGCGATGCCCTCGCGGATGTCGCTCGGCAGGCGCTGCACGAAGGGGCTCGCCAGATAAGGCGCCGCCTCGAAAGCGGGAAAGGCGCCTTTCTCCTTGGCCAGTTCGATAGCGCTCCGGTAGGCGCTGTGACAGATCGTTTCCATGGCCCGGCCCGCCCACCGTACCGCCTCATCGCCGTCATAGGGAAGATTCAGCATCGCCAGCGCGTCAGCCAGGCCGGTTATCCCCAGGCCCAAGCGGCGTGATGCGCGGGCCGCCTCCCCTTGCCGCGGCAGGGGGAAGGCGGATACCTCGTAGGCGTTGTCCAGCATTCGCACCGCCGTTTTGACGGTCTCTTTCACCCCCTCCCAATCCAGGGCTGCCTGGGCGGAGAAAGGGGCCATCACGAAACGGGCCAGGTTCACCGACCCCAGGTCGCACGCTCCGTAAGGCGGCAAGGGGATTTCGCCGCAGGGGTTGGTGGCGCTGATGTGTTCGCAATACGCCAGGTTGTTGGCACGATTGACCGTATCGATGAATACCACCCCAGGTTCGGCGCAGTCGTAAGCGGCCCGCGCGATACGGCGCCACAGCTTCCGCGCGGGAATGCGCTCCATCACTTGGCAGGGGCGCGCCTCCTCGCGTCCCGGCCAGCGCCTGAACACGACCTCCCGGTCCGCGCTTTCGCCCTCCAGGGGAAACACCAGCGGCCAGTCCGCATCGTTCGCCACCGCCGCCATGAAATCGTCGCTCACCTGCACCGAGAGGTTGAAATGGCGCAGCACCCCCGGTTCCCGCTTGGCCTCGACAAAGGCCAGGATATCGGGATGGTCGCAGCGCAGCGTCGCCATCATCGCCCCCCGGCGGGCGCCGGTGGACAGAATGGTCGCGCACATGGCGTCCCAGATTTTCATGAACGAAACCGGTCCGGACGCAACGGCGCCGACCCGTTTTGCCGGCGCGCCGGCGGGACGCAGGGTGGAAAAGTCGTAGCCGACGCCCCCGCCCTGCTGCATGGTGAGAGCGCCTTCCTTCAGTGCCTCGAAAATACCGTCCAGGGAATCGTCGATGAGCCCCATGACGAAACAGTTGAACAGCGTCACTTCATGACGCGTTCCGGCGCCAGCCAGAATGCGCCCGCCCGGCAGGAAACGGAAATCCTCCAGAATGCCTTGGAACCTTTCCGCCCAGGCTTGCCGCTCATTTCCCTCCGGGCCGGCAAGAGCAACCGCCACCCGGCGCCAGGTATCCTGGATGGTCGCATCGACAATCCTCTCCCCCTGGCGATAACGGTACTTACTGTCCCAAATACGACGGGAAACCTCGCTGCGGAACATCTCCATGGCGGCTCCTGGTCGAAAAAAAACCGGCGGGCACTCACCCACCGGTTCATTTTACGGCATTCGGATATTGCCGGCCCCGTACTCCCTAGTGGCGCACGATGGGCTGATGCTTTTCCCCCACCCCTTCAGGGGGGACCGAAACCGGCGGCGGACGCCGTTCCGGCCGGCGCTCTTCGATGCGCTCCATCAGCCGCGGCATTTCGAAGCGGGGTTGCGGCAATCCGCGTTCGGGCGTCACATCCTCTCTCCGACCGGATTCGGATATTTCCATTTCACCCGTGACCATGTCCCAAATTACGCTCATGATCCACCTCCTGTCCGTGGCTGAAGCTGTCTGTCCGTGAGAGATATAACGACCCGGCGGACGGAAAGTTGAGAGCCGATATCGGTAATTCTCTCAGTCGATATCAAGCAATTCCCGTTCCGGCTTAACGGCGCAAATCCGTTGCATGGCCGACGCCCCTTTCACCACCCCTTCTTCATAGGCCACCACCCGCAGACGGCCATGGACCCGTTCGAGCAATTCTCCCGGCCGGAGGAGGAAGTCCGGGTTGCGGGGGCGGCCAAAACGTTCATTGCCGGCGGCAAAAGTTTCATAAATCAGCATCCCCCCTTCCGCCAATCCCTCCAGCAAAAACGGAAACAAGGGGCGGTGCAAGTAGCGGGTCACGACGACGGCATCGAATTCCGCCGCGCCATAGGGCCAAGACGCCCCTTCCAAATCGGCCCGGCGCAGCGTCACGCCCGCCATATCCCGGATGGCGGCAGAGGCGGCGCCAATGTCGATGTCCACCGCCTCCACGCGCAGCCCCAGAGAGGCCAGATAGAGGGCATGGCGCCCGCCACCGCAAGCCACGTCCAGCACCCGCCCTCCACCGGCGATGCGCGGCGCCCACCGGGCGACCCAGGCCGAAATTTCCTCCACCGCGTGCAAGGTCGTCAGGGCCGCAGCAACTGGGGAACCTTGACCATCATCATGGTGCCGCTCTGCAACAGCTGGCCGATGAGGGGCAGCAGATAGGGCAAGGAAATCGCCAGGACCAGGAAGCCCACGCTCAGAGTGATGGGGAAACCGACGGCGAAAATGTTGAGCTGCGGGGCGGCACGGGTCATCACGCCGATGGACAGGTTGGTGATCAGCAACGTCGCCACCACCGGCAAGGACAGCCATACGCCGACCCGAAAAAGCTCCGCCCCCCACCCCGCCAAGGCGCGCCACCCCTGGGACGACACCGGCTCAGCGAGAATGGGCAGAACCTGGAAGCTATCGGCCAGCGCCATCAACACCATCTGGTGGCCGTTCATGGACAGGAACACCAGCACGGTGAGCAAGCCCATGAACTGGGACATGATCGGCAGCTGCGCCGAGTTCTGCGGATCGTAGAAGGTGGCAAAACCGAGGCCCATCTGCAAGCCGACGAGGTGGCCGGCCATTTCCACGGAGGTATAAACGATGCGCATGGCAAAGCCGATGGACACCCCGATCACCACTTGCTGCACGATGACCAGCAAGCCCTTGGCCGAGCCCGGCTCCACGGCGGGAACACTCCCCAGATTGGGCGCCAGCAGGATGGCGATGAGGGCCGCCAGACCGATCTTCACCGTCGCAGGAATACTGCGGTTGCCCAACACCGGTTCCGTGGCGATGATCCCCAGGATACGGAAAAACGGCCAGATGAACAGCGCCAGCCAGGCATTGAGCTGGGCGCTGGTGACGGTAAGCACGCCCCGCCTCTAGCCGACGAAACCCGGAATGCCGCCGTAGAGGCGGCGCATGAAGTCCAGCATGGTGCCGATCATCCACGGCCCGGCCAGCACCAGCGTGATGAACATGGCGAACAGCTTGGGAATGAAAGACAGGGTCATTTCGTTGATTTGGGTCGCCGCCTGGAAAATGCTTACCAGCAAGCCTACCGCCAAGCCCACCCCCAGCACCGGCGCCGAGATCATCAAGGTCACCTGCATCGCCTGCTGGCCGATGCTCATCACCATTTCCGGGGTCATCATGGCGCGTCTCCTAGACGTAAAAACTCTGGACCAGAGAGCCGATGAGCAGATTCCAGCCGTCAGCCAGCACGAACAGCATCATCTTGAAAGGCAGGGAAATAATCACCGGCGACAACATCATCATGCCCATGGACATCAGCACGCTGGCCACCACCATGTCGATGATGAGGAAAGGGATGTAAACCACGAAACCGATTTGGAACGCCGTTTTCAACTCGCTGATGACATAGGACGGCACCAGGATTTTCAGCGGCACTTCCTCCGGGCCGTTGAAGGGCTTGGAATTGGAAATCTTCATGAACAGGGCCAGGTCATCCTGGCGCGTCTGGCGCATCATGAAGGTCTTGAGGGGCTTCGCCCCCCGGTCCAGCGCCTCGGTAAAAGTGATTTTCTGTTCCGAATAAGGCTGGTAGGCCTCGGTGTATATCTTGTCGAACACTGGCGCCATGACAAAAAAGGTCAGGAACAAGGACAATCCGACCAGCACCTGATTGGGTGGCGCCTGCATGGTTCCCAACGCTTGGCGCAGAAGGGACAGGACGATGATGATGCGGGTAAAGGCCGTCATCATCAGCAGGACCGCCGGCAGGAAAGTCAGCGCCGTCAGCAGCAGCAGCGTTTGGATACTGAGGGTGTAGTTCTGCCCGCCACCGGGTGCCGGCGTGCTGGAGAAAGCGGGGATGCCCGGGTCGGCCGCCCAGGCCAGGGCAGGCAGAAGCCCGGCTGACAAGACCAGGATCACGGCCCACAGTCGGGTACGGCGAAGCAAGTGCGGTCCAAGAGGCATAGGATCAGGTGTTGGGTTTGCGGCCCTGCATGGCCTGTTTCAGCCAGAGGGCAAAATTTTTCTGTTCCCCGGCGGGAGAATCAACGGCTGCATTATCGTGCTGCTTCGGCATGGTGTGCAAGGCATTCACCTGCCCCGGCGCCACCCCGACGACCAGCCAGACGTCCCCCACTTCGACCAGAACCACGCGCTCCTTGGGACCGACAGCCACGCCGCCGACCACCCGCATGCTTCCTCCCCCCAACCGCTGGCTGCCGGCAAAACGGCGCAGCAGCCATGCCGAGAGCGCCACCGCGCCCAATACCAGGGCAAGGGCGAAGAGAACCTGGACAAGACTCCAGAAAGAAACGGGGGAAGGCTGAAAGGCTTGGGGCGACACGGGGGGCGCATCCGCCGCCCATGCCGCGGCTGCCGCACATCCGGAGGCCAGCACCGCCGCCATGGCCGCCAGCACTCGCCGCTCGAGGCTCATCGGTTCAGTTTGCGGATGCGTTCGGAAGGGGAAATGATGTCGGTGAGGCGGATGCCGAACTTATCGTTCACCACCACCACCTCGCCCTGGGCGATGAGGCAGCCGTTGACCAGCACATTCATCGGTTCGCCGGCCAAGCCGTCCAGTTCCACCACCGACCCCTGGGCCAACTGCAGCAGGTTGCGGATGGCGATTTTGGTGCGCCCCAGTTCGACGGTCAGATTGACGGGAATATCGAGAATCAGGTCGAGGTTGGTCGGCGCCGCGCCGCCAGTCGCCTCGGGGGTCAATGGCTCGAAGATTCGCGCCGGCTCGGGTTTCGGCTGCCCATCGACCACCGCCTGCTCGGCCATGGCAGCTGCCCAGTCATCGGTATCGGACGATCCCTTGCCCCCATCGGTCTCGGCCTGCTCAGCCATGGCGGCGGCCCAATCGTCCGCCGCGGAAGCGCCGCCGGCATCGGCCGAAGCCTGTTCGGCCATGGCGGCCGCCCAGTCGTCGGAGCTACCCTGTTGATCGTTGTTTTCGCCCTCGGCCATTGCCGCCTCTATTCGCTATCCGTTGCCGTGAGGACCTTGTTCACCTTGAGCGCGTACTGGCCGTTGAGCACGCCGTACTTGCATTCGAAGACCGGGATGTTGTCGACTTCGGCAATCACCGCCTCGGGAATATCCAGGGAGATGACGTCGCCCACCTGAAGATTCAGTATCTGCCCCAGGGTCACCGATGTCTCGCCCAGCGTAGCCACCAAATCCACCTCGGCATTCTGAATCTGCTTGGTCAGCACCTTCGTCCAGCGCTCGTCGACTTCCATGCGCTCGCCTTGCAACCCGCCGTAGAGCAGGTCGCGAATGGGTTCGATCATAGCATAGGGCATACACATGTGGAAATCGCCGCCACCCTCGCCCAGTTCGATATTGAAGGTCGTCGTGACCACCACCTCGCTGGGGGTCGCGATGTTGGCGAACTGGGTATTCATTTCCGAGCGCACATACTCGAAATCCACCTTGAACACCGGCTCCCAGGAACGCTTCAGTTCCTCGAAGGCCACTTCCAGCATGCGCTGGATGATGCGCTGTTCGGTGGGGGTGAAGTCGCGGCCTTCCACGCGCATGTGGAAGCGGCCATCGCCGCCGAACATGGAGTCCACCACCAGAAACACGAGGTTGGGATCGAAAATCAGCAGCGCCGTCCCCCGCAGGGGCTTGATGTGGACCAGGTTGAGGTTGGTGGGAACGATCAGGTTGCGGATGAATTCGCTGTATTTCATCACCCGCACCGGGCCGACGGAAATCTCGGCGGTGCGGCGCATGAAGTTGAACAAGCCGATGCGGAACTGGCGGGCGAAACGCTCGTTGATGATCTCCAGGGTCGGCATCCGGCCCCGGACGATGCGGTCCTGGGTCGCCAGGTTGTAGGGGCGAACGCCGCCTCCGCCGCCCTCTTCCTCTTCAGGCTCGTCCGATTCGCCGGTTACCCCCTTGAGGAGGGCATCGACTTCTTCTTGTGACAGTATCTCGTCTGCCATGGCTCCAAATTACTTACTGGATGACAAATGAAGTAAAGTAAACACCAAGCACGCCCTGACCGGCCGGCAGCCCAAGGGGTTCGTTGATTTTTTTCAGCAACTCGTCGCTCAATTTCTGCTTGCCCTCCGGGGTGGCCAAGTCCTCCGCCTGCTTGCTGGAAAGCAACAGGAGCACGCCGTTCTTGATTTCCGGCTTGTGCAGGTTGATTTTTTCCACCACCGACTGGTCCGACACCTTGAGGTCTATCCCCACCTGGAGATAACGGTTCTCCCCCATAAGGTTGACGGTGAACTGGTCCAAGGTGGTGAATATCGGCGGCGCATGTTCCCCCGCCTTCTTCTCCTCGGCCTTATGCTCCTTGCCGCCATCGCCGTGCCCCTGGAGGAAGAACCAAGCCCCCCCGCCGCCCGCGGCCGCGATCACAACAGCCGCCAGCACCACGATCAGCAGTTTCTTCTTCGACTTCCCTGCCGGAGCAGCCGCCGCCTCTTGTTCCGGCTGTTTGCGCGGGTCTTTAGCCATGTTCCGCCCTCATCCAATCTCGCGTTTTGTTCCCCTATCAGGCCTGCGCCTTTTTTATAAACCTAAAAAATTTATAAATCAAGCAGTTTTAGCCAATAGTTTATGTTTTTTATAACAACAAATCAACGCCAACGCAACGCCGCCCCCGCGCCTCCTCCATCCACGCCCCCTCTGCGCCCCGTCCCCACAAACAAAAAAACCGTTGCCACTCAATAGAGTAGCAACGGCCTTCTGACTTCCCCCGAGGGACTGGCGCGCTTACACGAAGGTGTTGACCAGCCCGTTCCCCTGGATTCGAGTGACCACCGCTTGGCCAGCCTGATCCCCGTCGATGCCTCCCAGGGAAAATTCCGGAACCTGCCCAGCGGTTCCGTTCCCATTCCCTTGAAAAGCCGCCTGCTGCTGTTGTTGCTGCCGAGCAAAGGACTCGGCGCCCACCGAAACGTTTCCGAGGGCGATGCCGCTGTCCGCCAACATCTCCCGCAAACGGGGCAGGGCAGCCTCAATCGCCTCGCGCACCGCGGCATGGTGGGACACGAATGTCGCGCTCATCTGGTCCTGGTTAAGACTGATGCGCACCTCGAGAGGGCCGAGATTGGGCGGGTTGAGCTGCAGCTCCGCCGATTGCTTCTGCTGGCCAACCATCCACACCACTTTTTGTCCCAGCTCACCGCTCCAACCGGGCGCCCCGACCGGCTGCTGAATCCTTGCCGCCCCATCGGCGGGAGCCGCGCGGGCGGAAGACGAGGGCTGCGCCACGGCTTGCTGGGCCGCGGCCAACTTGTCGCTGAATTGGTCCTGCGGCGCGGCCTCCACCTCCGTGGTTTTTTTCGCCACTTCCAGCGGCAACATTTTGCCACTCTCGGCAATTCCTGCCGCCTCCACTTCGGCCTTCGCCGCGGGCTGGGGAAGCGCCGTCGCCTTGTCGGCCATCGCCAGAGACGGCTTGCCTCCGTCCGCCAAGCCAGCCTCAACCCCTTTGAGAGAAGCGGATGCCTTCTCCCCTCCTTCAACCGCGGCGGACGCGGTCGCCGCCGGCGCTTTCGCCTGAACGCCAGCCAGCGCCTGGGCCACAAGACCGGCCAGAACGCTGGGGTCCACTGTCAATTGCCCCGGCTCGGCCTGCGCATCCAGCGTTGGATCGGTCTTTTCAGCCCCTTGCTGCTTGGCATCGGATTGCAGCAAATTCAGCGCAAGGGACAACGGTTTACTACCGAGCAACGCGCCCTGGCTGACCTGTTGCGCCAGCAAGGCGCCGAAGGGGCTCTGCGCCTCGACTCCGGCATCCGCCCCGCCCGCCGCCGCGGTTGACGAACCCTCGCTAGCGGCGCCTTGAGCCGCGCCGCCTTTCACGATGTTAGCCATGGCATTCAGTGACATAGTCTGCATGGGATATCCTTTTCAATCACCACTCTTCTTGAGCCAGTGATTAGCAACTCCCGTGCCAGGCTACTTCTGATGGTTTTTCGACCGGTGGCGGGAAAACGCGTGGCGGGCGCTTTCGTCCTGTTCTTTCTGTTCCTGCTTGGCCTCGCGCTGGCTTTCCCGCGCATAGTGGCGCTGCTCCAGGGTCTGATAGGCCTTGAGCTTGCGGCGTTGGGCCATCCACTCTTCCCTGCCGGCCTCCCAATTCTGCTGACAGCGCGCCACTTCCTGCTTCTGCTGTTCGATGGCCGTGTCGATCTTGCCCAGGAAAGCCTGATAGTCGCGAAGGGCGCTCACCGACATCCCCGCCTGGGCGCTGCGCGCCATGCGCCCCTGGTATTCCTCGCGGTACGCCGCCAATTGCCGCAACTTGTCTTCCGCCATCTGCCATTGGGCTTTCAGCAAAGCCAGGCGCTTGGAGGCTTCGTCGGTCTGGTTCTGGGTGTGCTCCACCAAGGGTTGCAAGTGGAAAGGCTTGGCCATCGCCGTTCTCCCTCAAGCGCTCAGGCGAACAGCGCCGACAGCTGCTCGCGGCTCTCCGCGACGGTCACCCGCTGCTTCATCTCCTGACGGAGAAACTGCTCCATCCTGGGATACATCGCGATGGCCTCGTCCAGAACCGGATCATTGCCCCGAACATAGGCCCCGACGTTGATCAGATCGCGGTTGCGCTGATAACGGGAATAGAGATACTTGAACCGGCGCACCACCTCGAACTCCTCCAGCGTAAGCAGCTCCGTCATGGCCCGGCTGATGGACATTTCGATATCGATGGCAGGGTAGTGCCCCTGGTCGGAAAGGGCGCGGGTCAAGACAATATGACCGTCCAGAATGGCCCGCGCGCTGTCGGCGATAGGATCCTGCTGGTCGTCCCCTTCCGCCAGCACGGTATAAAAGGCGGTAATGGAGCCGCTCCCGGGCTTGCCGTTGCCCGCCCTCTCCACCAGGGCGGGCAGCTTGGCGAAGACCGACGGCGGATAGCCTTTGGTGGCGGGAGGTTCGCCGATGGCGAGGGAAATTTCCCGCTGTGCCATGGCGTAGCGGGTAAGGGAGTCCATCAGCAAGAGGACGTTCTTGCCCT
Organism: Pseudomonadota bacterium; assembly: GCA_021845865.1. Classification (GTDB taxonomy): domain Bacteria; phylum Pseudomonadota; class Gammaproteobacteria; order Burkholderiales; family UBA9220; genus UBA2239. Next base: position 46,692 of record JAJZVC010000003.1, read on the forward strand.
GGTCGCGAAAATACTCGGCGATGGCGCTGGCGTAAGCCGCGCCGTGGAGGCGCAGCAAGGGCGGAGTATCGGCAGGCGCCGCCACCACCACCGAGCGCGCCAAGCCCTCGGGGCCGAGGATATTCTCGATAAAGTCCTTGACTTCCCGCCCCCGCTCCCCGATCAGCCCCACCACGATGACATCGGCGCTGGTGTAGCGGGCCATCATGCCCAGCAAAATGCTCTTGCCGACGCCGCTGCCGGCGAAAAGCCCCAGGCGCTGCCCGCGCCCCACGGTAAGCAATGCGTTGATGGCCCGAACTCCCACATCGAGCACGCTGCGGATGGGTTCCCGGTCGAGGGGGTTGAAGGGGCGGCTATAGAGAGGCACATGCCGATCGGAGTGGATCGGCCCGCGTCCGTCCAGCGGCCGCCCGGCGCCGTCCAGAATCCGCCCAAGCAAATGGTCGCCCACCGCCAACTGCCGCCCCTTGTCCTGGGCGCGGCGGCGGGGAAGCATTTTTTCCCCGGGGCGGGGGAGCGGCGGCGGAGCGCCTTCGACGGGGTAGACCTTGGCGCCCGGCAGCAGGCCGTAAATATCCGTCGACGGCATAAGAAACAGATGGTCGCCGGAAAACCCCACCACCTCGGCATCCACCAAATGACCGTCAGGAAGAGCGACCAAACAGCTGCTTCCCACCGCCAGCCGAAGCCCCACCGCTTCCATGACCAAGCCCGCCACCCGCGTCAGGCGGCCACAGGCCTGCCAGGGCGGCGTGGTTTCCACCACCTCGGCGCAATTACCCAGAAATGCGCGCCAGCTTCCGATCCAGTCGCGCTCAGCCGTGCCAGCTGTCATTTCGGCCAAGGGCTTCGTTCAGGCGCTTCCAGCGATTTTCCATCGTGGCATCCACCTCACCGTTCTCGCTTTCCACGCGGCAACCGCCCCGCCCCATTTTGGCATCCTCGACGATGCGCCAGGGCAACCGGCTTAACTCCGTGGCCAGGTGCTCGCGCACCAAAGCGGCATCTTCGGGATGAAGGACCAGCGTAGGCTGGCGCGTATTCGGCAGCAGCCCCCGCATGGCCTCCTGCACCGCCGGCAGCAAGGCTTCGGGCTTGAGGCGCAGCGTTTCCCGCAACATCTGCTTGCTCATCTCCAGGGCCAGGGTCAACAGGTCGCTCGCCACCTGCTGTTCCAGCGCGCCGAGCGCATCGGCAAAGGACGCGCCCAGAGAGGCCAGGCGCGCCGCCTCCTGATCGCCTTTCGCCTTGCCTTCCGCGTACCCCGCCGCCTGCCCCGCGGCAAATCCGGCCTCATAGCCTTCTTGCTTTCCTGCTTCCAGGCCTTCGTTCCGGGCCTGCTGATAGATGCGCTCGACATCCTCGGCGGTCGGCAGGGCCATCGCCGGCGCCGGTTCCTCTTGGTCCGCCTCGGGCGCGGCCTCTTCCTCGCCGAACGCCTCGCCGTCCAGAGGCACCAGCTGCCAGCGCTGGACGCGGCTCAATTCTTCCTTGGGAATGATTTTAGACATTTGACGCCCCCTCCCCTAGGACAGGGAGAGCCCGCCCGACAGGGGCCAGGCAGAGCAAATCAGACGACACTTTCCTCGCCCTTGCCGCCCAGCACGATCTGGCCTTCGTCGGCCAAGCGCCGGACGGTCTTGAGGATTTCCTTCTGCTCCGCCTCCACCTCGGACAGACGCACGGCCCCCTTGGCCTCGAGATCGTCCCGCAGCATTTCCGCCGCGCGCTGGGACATGTTCTTGAAGATTTTTTCCCGCAATTCCTCGCTGGTTCCCTTGAGGGCGACGATGAGGGAATCGGACTGGATTTCCCGCAGCAGAAGCTGGATGGAACGGTCGTCCAGGTCGAGCAGGTTCTCGAAGACGAACATCTCGTCCTGGATTTTTTGCGCCAGGTCGGGGTCGTAGTCCCGCACGCTGCTGATGACCGACGCCTCCTGGGAAGTCCCCATGAAGTTGAGGATTTCCGCCGCCGCCCGCACGCCGCCCATGGCGGCCTTCTTCAGGTTCTGGCTGCCCGCCAGCAGGCCGGTCAGCACGTCATTCAGCTCTTTCAGCGCGGAAGGCTGGATACCGTCCAGGGTGGCGATGCGCAGCAGGACATCGTTGCGCAAGCGCTCCACGAAATGGGACAGGATTTCGCTCGCCTGGTCCCGCTCCAGGTGCACCAGGATGGTGGCGATGATCTGGGGATGTTCGTTCTTGATGAGTTCCGCCACATCGCCCGCATCCATCCATTTCAGGCTTTCGATGCCGCTGGTATCGCCGCCATGGAGGATGCGGTCGATCAGGTTGGCGGCCTTGTCGTCCCCCAGGGCCTTGGTCAGCACCTTGCGAATGTAGTCGTTGGAAGCCATGCCGAGGGTGGTTTTCTTCTCCGCCGCGGCGCGAAAATCCTGGAAGACCTGCTCCACCTGCTCCCGAGTCACGTTTTCCAGGGACGCCATGGCCATGCCGAGCTTCTGCACCTCCTTCGGCCCCAGATACTTGAACACCTCGGCGGCGGCTTCCTCGCCGATGGTGGACAGCAGAATCGCGCTTTTTTGGATTCCCAGGTCACTCATTGACCCATTCCTTCACGACGTTCGCCACGATGGCGGGTTCCTGTTTAGCCAAGTCCTTGACCATGTTCAGCGTATCTTCGTATCCGGCCTCGGCGGTCACTATCCGTTCCATGGCGTGGGCTCTCGCCGCCTCGCTTGCCGCCATTTCCGCCTCCTCTTCCTTGCGCGTGGCGGCCATGCTGTAGGTCGACAGCAGCGGCTTCACCACGCCAAAGACGAACAGCAGGACGATACCCAGGATCAGGAGGTTCTTCACCACTTCCTTCGCCAAATCGATGGTATCCGGGTCCTTCCACAGCGGCACTTCGGCGGGCTTGTCGCCCAGATTGAAGTCGGCGTTGACGATATTCACCGTATCCCCCCGGGTCTGGCTATAGCCCATGGCCTCCTTCACCAAGTTGTTGATTTGGCGCATCTCGTCCGCGGTATAGGGCTTGGAGGCCACTTTGCCGTCCTTGCCCGTCTGCTTGCGGTTATTGACCACCACGGCCACGGATAGCCGCTTAATCTCTCCGGCCCCTTGCTTGACGTGGCGGATGGTCTTGTCCAGCTCGTAATTGATGGTGGTTTCCTTATGGCTGCTGCCCTGGGAGCCTCCGGCGCTTCCCGTCGCCGGCACGTTGGGCGCGGTGATTGGCGCGGTGGCCGCGCCGGGTGGCTGGTTGGACAAGGCGCCCGGCACCCCTACCGCGCCGGCGCCGCCGCCGGTGGTTTCGCTGCTCTGCTCGCTGCGGACGGACGCCTCCGCCGGGGTGGGATTGGGCTTGAAAGTTTCCGCCGTTTGTTCGGTCTGGGAAAAGTCCACATCCGCCGCCACTTGAGCGTGGACGTTATTGGGCCCGGCAATGGGCGTGAGGATGGACTCGATGCGCTTGATATAGCTCTGTTCCACCTGCCGGGTATATTCAAGCTGGGCCGGCTCCAGCCCCATGCGCCCGTATTCGGAATCGGTCCGGTTGAGCATGTTGCCGTTCTGGTCCACCACCGTGACGTCCTTATAGGACAATTGGGGCACGCTGCTGGAGACAAGGTGCATGATCCCCGTCACCTGCGCCGGGTCGAGCACGCGGCCGGGGTACAGGGTCAACAGCACCGACGCGCTGGGCTTTTCCTGCTCGCGAATGAACACCGTCGGCCGGGGAATGGCCAGGTGAACCCGCGCGGACTGAACGCTGGCCAGGGACTGGATCGTGCGCGCCAGCTCCCCCTCCAGGGCACGCTGGAAGTTGACCTGCTCCTGGAACTGGCTCACCCCCAGCTTCTGGTTCTCGAGCAACTCGAAGCCCACGGAGCCGCCTCGTGGAAGCCCCTGGGAAGCCAGCTTCAGGCGGGTTTCATACACCATGTCCGCCGGCACCAGGATAGCCCCGCCGCCCTCGGCCATTTTGTAGGGAATATTCTGCTGCTGGAGCGTCGCGACTATCGTGCCGCCGTCGCGGTCATTCAGATTGCTGTAAAGGACTTTGTAATCGGGGGTACGGAACCAGATCCAACTGCCGACCAACAGGGAGAACAAAGCCGCCAAACCCAGCATGAGGCCGAATTTCTGGCCGTTGGTTAAGCGGTTGAACCCCTCAAACCGGTCGAGCAGAAGCTGGCGGGGTGCAATAGCCATAGGCGCGCCCTAGCCGCAGCTCAGACCTGCATGCCCATGACTTCCTGGTAGGCAGATACCAGTTTGTTGCGCACCTGCACCATGGTTTGGAAGGAAACGTTGGCTTTCTGCAGGGAAACCATCACATCCTGCAGGTTGGCACCGGGCGCGCCGAGTTCGAACTCCTTGGACAATTGGGAGGCTTCCTGCTGGGCGCCGTTGACCTCGTCGAGGGACGACTTGAGCAGGGAGGCAAAATCCACCCCGCCGCTCGCCGCCCCTGAGGCCGCGCTGGCTTCGCCGCCGCCGGCCATGGCGGACGCCGCCCGCATCTGGCTCAGCAACTGATCAATCCCTTGGGTATCCATAAAGCTCTGCCCTCACAAAGGCATCTAAACTCTGGTTAATTGTAGCACCCTTTTCCCGAGCAATTTTCATGCCCAAGAACCGTTTACTCCGCCTTGCCGCTTTCCGCTTCCTCACGGTACTGCTGCAGCTTGTAGCGCAAGGTACGCTCGCTGATCCCCAAACGCTGGGCTGCCTGCTTGCGCGAACCATTCACCGCCGCCAGCGTTTCCATGATATGGGCACGCTCCAGGGACTTCATGTCCAAGGGCTCCTCACCGGCAACCACGGCATGCTCGGCGGCAGAATTTGCCGGCGGCGGACTTTCGCCGTCTCGCCGCGGAAGGAGCAGATGCTCGGGCTCGATGATCTCCCCCGGCGCCAGTATCATCGCACGCTGAATGACGTTTTCCAGCTCACGGATGTTACCCGGCCAGGCATAGTGCGTCAATTGCCTTTCTGCCGCAGGAGACAGGGCCAATCCGCTGCGCCCAAGCCCTCCCGCGAGGCGATTGACGAAGTAGCGCGCGAGGGGAACGATGTCCGCAGGCCGCTCCCGTAAGGCAGGCAAAGCGAGAGGGAAGACGTTGAGGCGATAATACAAGTCCTCGCGAAAAGCCCCCTTGGCCACCTCCGCCGCCATGTCCCGATTGGAGGTGGCGACCACCCGGACATCGAGGGGAATCGCCCGCCTCCCCCCGACACGCTCCACCTCCCTTTCCTGCAAGACACGCAGCAGCTTGGCCTGGAGAGGCAAGGACATCTCGGAGATCTCATCCAGCAACAGCGTCCCCTCCTGGGCCTGCTCGAATTTGCCCGGCTGGGACTGGGCCGCACCGGTAAACGCCCCCTTCTCGTAGCCGAACATGGTGGACTCCAGAAGATTTTCCGGAATGGCCGCGCAGTTGACGGCAACGAAGGGCTTTCCCGCCCGGGGGGAATGGCGGTGGACATACCGCGCCACCACTTCCTTGCCCGTCCCGGATTCGCCGGTGATCAGCACCGTGGCATTGGTCACCGCCACCCGCCGCGCCAGTTCCAGCGCGGCCTGCATACGGGGGTCGGCGGCCACCACCTCGCCATCGTCCTCGGACAGGCTGGGCAGCATGAAACGCGCCACCTCCGCCAGCAGCGCATCGGGCTCGAAGGGCTTGGTCAGGTAATTGCAGGCCCCCTGGCGCATGGCCTCCACCGCCTTGTCGATCATGCCGTAGGCGGTCATCAGCAGCACCGGAACATAAGGAAAATGGCGCTTGATCTCCAGCAGCAAGGCGTGGCCGTCCATGGGCTGCATCTGCACATCGGACACGACCAGGCCGACCTTCTTCTGCTCCAGAATCTTCAACGCCTCCGCCCCGTCGGCGGCGGGGATGGGGCGGTAGCCCGACAGCTCCAGGGTGTCGCACAGGGCTTCGCGCAGATCCTGGTCATCCTCGACAATCAGTACCGGTAATGCCGTCATTTCCTCTTCGCCTTCACTCGATAGCCGGCAGACACACCGCGAATTCGCTGCCCCGACCGGGGGCCGAGCGCATTTCCACCCGCCCGCCGTGGGCCTCCACCACGTTGCGCACAATCGCCAACCCCAGACCGGTGCCTTCGGTCCGGGTAGTAAAGAAAGGCTCGAACAGGCGCTCGTGCAGCTCCTCAGGGATGCCCCGGCCGTTGTCCTCAACCAAAATCTTCACCTCCCGGCCCGAGCGCTCCGCGCGCACCGCCACCCTACCCCCCTCGCCGCAGGCCTGCATGGCATTTTCCAGAAGATTGATCAGCACGCCGGTCAGGTCCTTGCGATGCCCTAGCACCGCCGCCGCCCCGCTGCGATCGTCCAAGGCAAACGACAGCCCCCGCTGGGCAGCCTGGGGTTCGATCACCTGGCGCAGCTCCGCCAGCAGCGACGAAATCTCCACCGGCTCGCGCCCACCGGCCTCCCCCTTAACGAAGGACAACATATCGCGGATCAATTGTTCCAGGTGCCGCAACCGCGCCAGCGCCTTGTCGGCGAATCGCATCCTGTCCGCGTCCGCCAAGGCCGGTTTCGTCAGATGGGAAGTATAAAGCATCGCCGTCGCCAGCGGCGTGCGCAGCTGGTGGGCGAGACGGGCCGCCATCTCCCCCATGGCCGTCAGCCGCTGATGGCGCTGCAGCTCCTGCTGCATTTCATAGGCCTCGGTCACGTCGTGGAGCAGGACGATCTGCCGTCCCGCCGGATCGATGTGACTGGTAACGACATTCACCCGCAGAGGACGGTCCGGCGACGAAGACACCAAGTCCCAATCGTGCGGCGTGGAAGTGGGCCGCAGGGCCCGAGCCGACACCGTCGCCCAGGGTTCTCCCACCAAAGGCTCCCCCAGCATGGCGCGCGCCGCCGGATTCACCTCTTCCACCAGACCCTCGCCGCTCAACGCCACGACCCCGGCCGGCAAGGCCGCCAGCAGCAGCCCCAGCCGCTGGGAAAGGGCTTCCTTTTCCAGATACTGGCGGCGCAACTCGCCGTTGGCCACCGCCAACTCAGCCGTCAGCCCCTCGACTTGCTGCTGGAGCTCCTGATAGGCGCCGGCCAGTTGCGTCGAAACCTCGTTGAACAGGTTGAACGCCTGCTCCAACTCCTCCGCCTTGACCTGCTTGCTGTCCTCGGACAAAACCGCCCCTTTGCTAACCATTCGATGCCGACGGGAAATGATACACTTGCTCCCCCGAAATAGGCATCCCGGAACCGCCGGGCAGGTTGCGGGGGACGGACGAAATCATTAGGATAAGCCCATGACGATTATTGCCGTATTCAACCAGAAAGGCGGTGTTGGCAAGACCACCACCAGCCTCAACCTGACCGCCGCCCTCGCCCGCAAAGAGATGGAGCCCCTGGCCATCGACCTGGACCCCCAGGCCCACCTCTCCGCCATCAGCGGCACGGCGGTCAGCATCGGCGACAACAGCATTTTCGGCTTCTACAAGGAGCTCAAATCCCTGGAGGAGCTGGTACAGCAAACCGAGGCCGGCTACCGGGTGATTCCTTCCCACTTCGAGCTATCCAAAGTGGACTCCCTTTTCGGCAAGGGCCCCAAGGTCATCAATCGCCTCAAAACCGGCATTCAGGCGGAAATGCTCGACCAGGGAGGCCCCATCGTCATCGACTGCTGCCCCATGCTGGGCGTTTTATCGCTGAACGCCATCTTTGCCTCGTCCAAGGTGCTGGTGCCGATCTCCACCGATTTCCTGGCCGTCAAGGGCGCCATGCAGCTGGAACGCTCCCTGAAGGCCCTGGAACACGTGCTGAAAAAGCGGGTCGAGCGCCGCTACGTCATCACCCGCTTCGACTCCCGCCGCAAACTGTCCTGGGAAATCGTCGAACAACTGCGCGACAAATTCGGCGACGAATTGTGCGAAACCCGCATCGCGGAAAATGTCAGCCTCACCGAAAGCCCCGCCTACAACCGCGACATCTTCCGACACGCCCCCCACAGCCAGGGCGCCAAAGACTACGAATTTTTGCTGGAAGAACTGGCCAGCAGCGGTTTTCTGTAATCACGGACACGGCCCCTCCCTCACCCTGAATTCCCCTGGCATAAACCCAAACGCCGCCCAACGAAGCATTTGCAAATTATTGCAAGCAAATTTAAAGTATCAGTATCGGCGGAATGTGCGCCCAAAACCGCTATCATTATTGGGCCCAATTACCGGAACAGCGGTGTTTAAAAAATATAAATCGGAGCTTCCGAGATGTCCGAACTACTAAAAAGCATTGACGCGCGAACCAAGCTAGCGGGTACCAACAAGCTGGAGATTCTGCTCTTTTCCCTTGGCATGGACACGCGCACTGGCCGTACCGAGACTTTCGGCATTAACGTATTCAAGGTGCGCGAGGTAATGCGCGTGCCGGAAATCACCCACGCCCCGGAAATGCCGCCTTCCGTCGAAGGCATGGTCAGCCTGCGGGGCGTGTTGGTCCCCGTCATCGATCTGATCAAGTACACCGGCGTGCAGTCCGACAAGAAGCCGGACATCATGATCGTGACCGAATACAATGGCCGCACCCAGGGCTTCCTGGTGGAAAGCGTGGACACCATTCTGCGGCTTGAATGGTCCTCCATGCGCGTCCCGCCCGACATGCTCAATGCCCAGATGGGCGGCCTCATCACCGCCGTGACCGAACTGCCCGACGGCCGGCTGATCATGGTGATGGACGTGGAAAAGATTCTCGCCGAGACCACTCACACCGCCGAAGACGACATGGTGTTCTCTTCCATCCCTCCCCTGGAGCGTCCGGACCGCACGGTTTTCTTCGCCGACGACTCCTATGTCGCCCGCAAGCAGATCGAGAAAACCCTGGAAGCTCTCGGCGCCCGCTACGTCGCCTGCGTCAACGGCGCCCAGGCGTGGGAGGAGCTGAAGAAAATCGCCGCCCAGGCGGACTCGGTACACCGCCCGGTGAAGGATTTCGTCCAGCTGGTGCTCACCGACATCGAGATGCCCGAAATGGACGGCTACATGCTGACCAAGAACATCAAGAGCGATGCCCGTTTCGCCGGCATCCCGGTGATCATGCACTCCTCGCTGTCCGGCATGTCGAACCAGCAGCTGGGGCGCTCCGTCGGTGTCGACGAATACGTATCCAAATTCGAACCTCAAAAACTGGCGGCCACCATTACCCGCCTGCTCGCCTAAGGGCGGCTTGTTGAGCACCATGGGAGATTACTGATGGCAGACACCCCCGCGTTGCTGGATAAAATCACCGGCAAAACGACGCTCGCCGGCTCCAATAAGATGGAGATACTCCTCTTTTCCCTCGGCACGGGGGAAATCTTCGGCATCAACGTGTTCAAGGTGCGCGAGGTGTGCCAAACTCCCTCCATCACCAAGACCCCCAACATGCCCGAAGGCATCGATGGCGTGATCTCCCTGCGAGGCAACATCATCCCGGTCATTTCCCTGGCCCGCTTCATCCAGCTCTCCGGCGCGCCGGAAGACACCGGCCACACCATGATCGTCACCGAGTTCAGCCGCCACACCCAGGGCTTCCTGGTCCACGAGGTGGACCGAATCATCCGCGTCGACTGGGACCGGGTGAAGCCGCCCCAGACCATGCTGGCCGGCAACGACGGCCTGATCACCGCCATCACCGAACTGGATGACGGCCGCCTGGTTTCCATTCTGGACGTGGAACAGATCCTGGCCAACGCCATCGGCATCGAGCCCGTCCCCGAACTGCCCCCGGTTGAAACGGAAGTCGAGCGCACCGTGTTCTTCGCCGACGACTCCGCCGTGGCCCGCAAGGAAATCGTCATGGTGCTGGATAAACTGGGGGTCAAATACATCCAGGCCAACGACGGCGGGGAAGCCTGGGAACGGCTGCAGAACCTCGCCTCCCGCCCCCAGCAGGAGGGCACCTCCCTGCGCGACCAGATCAGCCTGATCCTGACCGATGCCGAAATGCCGGAAATGGATGGCTACGTCCTGACCAAGAACATCAAGTCCGACCACCGCTTCGACGGCATTCCCGTGGTGATGCACTCCTCCCTGTCATCGGAAGCCAACAAGATCATGGGCCAGCGCGTCGGCGTCGACACCTACGTGGCCAAGTTCGACCCGGTGGAACTGGCCGAAACCCTTCGTCCCTTACTGCTGCGATAATCTCGTCCATGTCCCATTACCCCACCCCCGCCTCGACCGGCCGCGAAGCTGCGTATAATAAGGCCGGCATTCCCATTGCATGTGGAGCAACACATGGCTGACAAGAACATGAAATTCCTCGTGGTGGATGATTTTTCCACCATGCGCCGCATCGTGCGCAACCTGCTCAAGGAACTCGGATACACCAACGTCGACGAAGCCGAGGATGGCGTCGTCGGCCTGCAGAAACTCAAGGGTGGCGGCAACTTCGAGTTCGTGGTCACCGACTGGAACATGCCCAACATGACCGGCATCGACCTGTTGCGCGCCATTCGCGCCGACGCCAGCCTGAAACACCTGCCGGTGCTGATGATCACCGCTGAAGCCAAGAAGGAAAACATCATCGAGGCCGCCAAAGCCGGCGCCAGCGGGTACATCGTCAAGCCCTTCACCGCGGCCACCCTGGAGGAGAAACTGGAAAAGATCTTCCAAAACGTAGAAAAAGCTAAAGGAGGTGCGTAGTGAGCAACGAAAGCGGCGACAATCCCGAACTGGAAGCGCTCTTCGACAGCATCGCCTACGCCGACGTTCAACCGATCGAAGGCGAAGCCACCGTCGTCGAGGAGAGCCATGAAACGGCAGCCCCTAGCGGCTCCGCTGAAGACGTCTATTCCCAGATCGGCCACGCCACCCGCAAGCTGCACGACACCTTGCGCGAACTGGGTTACGACAAGTCCCTGGAAGACGCGGCATCGGCCATGCCCGACGCCCGGGAACGGCTGACCTACATCGCCACCCTGACCGAAAAAGCCGCCGAGCGCGTGCTGACGGCCACGGAAAAGGCCAAGCCGATTCAGGAAAAAATCGAAAGCAGCGCCGCCACCCTCGGCAAGCAATGGCAGAAGGTTTTCGACAACCAGATGGGGGTGGACGAATTCAAGCAGCTGGCCCAGCAGACACGGGATTTCCTCAACGGCCTGCCGACCCAGACCCAGGCCACCAACGCCCAGCTGCTGGAAATCATGATGGCCCAGGACTTCCAGGACCTCACCGGCCAAGTGATCAAGAAGGTGATCGCCCTGGCCCAGGACCTGGAAGTGCAGTTGCTGCAGGTCCTGGTGGCCAGCACGCCGCCGGAAAAGCGCAAGAACCTCGGCGACGACCTGCTCAACGGCCCGGTCATCAACGCCGAAGGCCGCTCCGACGTGGTCACCAGCCAGGAGCAGGTGGACGAACTGCTGGCGAGCCTGGGTTTTTAAGTTAAGCTAACAACAACGCGACACATAAGGGAAGCGACGATGAGCCACTTCGCCGGAATGGAAGACCTGCTGGCCGATTTCCTCACGGAAGCGGGGGAACTGCTGTCCGACGTGGACAACAAGCTGGTGGAACTGGAGAAACAGCCAGGGGACAAAAACCTCCTGAACGACATCTTCCGCGGTTTCCACACCATCAAGGGCGGCGCCGGCTTTCTCAACGCGACCCCGTTGGTGGAGCTCTGCCACCGTACCGAAAACCTCTTCGACCAACTGCGTTCCGGCAATCTTACCCTGACACCGGAAATCATGGATGTGATCATGAATGCCACCGCCACGGTGCGCAACATGTTCGCCTCCCTGCAGCAGCAGCAGATGCCGGCCCCCGCCGACGCCTCGATCTTGAGCTCCCTCGACGCCATTCTGGCCGGAGAATCTCCGGTGGCCGCCGCGCCGGCCGCCGCTCCCGCCCCTGCCGCCGCAAGCGGCAGCGAGCCCAACTGGCCCGTCTTGCTGAACGCCGTTGCCGGGCAAGCCGCGGCACCCGCGCCCGCCCCTGCCGCCGCGCCGGCCATGCCAGCGGAGGCCGCGCCCCGCATGGAAGCCATTCAGTCGATACAGCCCCTCAAGACCAAGACCGTTGCCGCCACCCAGGCCCCCGCCGCCAAGGAAACCACCATCCGCGTCGACACCAACCGCCTCGACATGGTGCTCAACCTTTCGGGGGAAATCGGCCTCACCAAGAACCGTCTCACCACCCTGCGGGCCGATATTCTGTCCGGCAAAACCGACGCCGGCACCCTGAAGGCCCTGGACGAGGCCGTCAGCCAACTCGACCTGCTGGTGGGCGATCTGCAGAACGCGGTGATGAAGACCCGCATGCAGCCCATCGGCCGCCTGTTCCAGAAATACCCCCGCCTGGCCCGCGACGTTGCCCGCCAGCTGGGCAAGGACGTGGAACTGGTCCTGGCGGGCGAGGAAACCGAGATCGACAAGACCATGATCGAGGACCTCAACGATCCGCTGGTGCACCTCATCCGCAACGCCGTGGACCACGGCGTCGAAACCACCGAGGACCGCCTGGCCGCGGGAAAACCCGCCAAGAGCCTGGTGCGCTTGTCGGCCATGCAGATCGGCGACCACATCATCATCGAGATCGCCGACGACGGCAAAGGAATGCGCCCCGACGTCCTGCGCCGCAAGGCCGTGGAAAAGGGTCTCATCGACATGGAGACCGCCAACTCCCTGGATGACCGGCAGAGCTTCAACCTCATCTTCCTCCCCGGCTTCTCCACCAAGGAACAGATTTCCGACGTCTCCGGCCGCGGCGTGGGCATGGATGTGGTAAAAACCAACATCTCCAAGCTCAACGGCCGCATCGACATCAATTCCCAGGCGGGGCACGGCACCACCATCACCATCTCCCTGCCCCTCACCCTGGCGATTCTGCCCGTGCTGCTGGTGCGCCTGGGCGAGCAGCCCTTCGCCGTTCCCTTGTCCCTGGTGCGGGAAATCATCCCCATCAACCCCAAGGAAATCCAGCAGGTGTCCGGCCGGGCCACCATGGTGGTGCGGGACGAGGTGCTGCCGGTCCGCTCCCTGGCCAGCCTCATCGGCTGGGCGGAGAAAATGCCCGCCTACGGCGTCCTCATGCAGACTGCCGAAACCACTTTCATCCTCGGCATCGACGGCTTCCTCGGCCGCGACGACGTGGTGATCAAGCCCCTGCTGGACATCAAGCCGCGCGGAATCGCCGGCGCCACCCTGTCCGGCGACGGCGATGTGGTATTGGTCCTGGACATGGAAGAGTTGCTCAACATGTCCAGCAACGAAACCCGCGCGGCGCTGTTCGTTTGATTCGCCTCCCCTTTCCGGCCTTGCGCGCGAGGAAAGACGGAAAGGGGAGCTTCCCTATTCATGACTGACCAGGCATACATCGGCCGCCAGCCCATCCTGGACCGGCAGCAGAAAATCATCGGCTACGAGCTGCTGTTCCGCCACAGCGCCGAGGCTTCCAGCGCCCAGGTCATCAGCGACCTGCACGCGGGCACCAGCGTTCTCGCCAATACCCTCAGCAACATCGGCACCAACTGGCTGGTCGCCGACAAACTGGCCTTCATCAATCTCTCCAACCCCATGCTCGAGACGGATTTCATCGAGCTGCTGCCGCCGGAAAAAATCGTCCTCGAACTCCTGGAAACCACCCAGCCCACCCCCGAACTGCTCGCCCGCTGCCGCGAACTCCGTGCCCGCGGTTTCGGGATCGCCCTCGACGATTTCGAGTATTCGCCGGCCATCGCGCCTCTTCTCGACGTGGCGCAGTACGTCAAGGTGGATATCCGCCTTACCGCCTTGGCCCAAATACCCCCCGTCATCCAGAAGATGGAAGCCTACCCGGTCAAGCTGTTGGCGGAAAAAGTCGAAACCCGGGCCGAGTTCGACGAATGCAAGAAACTGGGGTTCCATTATTTCCAGGGCTACTATTTTGCCCGCCCGGAAACCCTATCGGCCAAGGTCATCAACCCCGCCCACGCCCATGTGCTGGAGTTGCTGAACAAGGTTCGCAACAACGCCGACCTGGCCGATATAGACCGCCTGTTCAAGCGGGACGTGGCCTTGTCCTTCAAGCTGCTGCGCTACATCAACTCGGTGGGCTTTGGGCTCTCCTGCGAAATCCAGTCCATCAAGCATGCCCTCACCATTCTCGGCTACCAGCAGCTTTACCGTTGGCTCACCCTGCTGCTGGTCACCGCGAAGGAAGATTCCACGCCCCCCGCCCTGATGAAGACCGCCATCATCCGCGGCCGCCTGACGGAGTTGCTGGGGCAGAACTACCTGGAAAAACAGGATCGGGACAACCTGTTCATCGTCGGCGTCTTCTCGCTCCTCGACGTGATGCTGGAAATGCCCATGGACAAGGTTCTCGAACAGCTCAATTTGCCGGAGAACATCTGCGACGCTCTTCTCTTGCGGCAGGGCATTTACGGTCCCTTCCTCGCTCTGGCCGAGGCCTGCGAAGGAACGGACATCGCGCAGCTGCAGCAATTGGCCGAATCCCTGCAACTGGAGCCGGATACCGTCAACAAGGCGCACCTCGACGCCCTCAAGTGGGTGGAAGGGTTGGGCATCTGAAGCTGCTTATTAATTCAATAACTTGGTTGCCGTCTCGCCCGCGGCTTCCCTATAATGTGGACCTATGACCACGGACGAGAAGACAGCGGACAGCCATCTGATCCGGATCGAAAAGCACTACGGCGACGAAGGAAGCGAGCGCTGGTGCAAGCTTCTCTCCCCCGACTTTCCCGCCGCCGCCTACTGGCTGTGCCACGAGGCTCAAATCCTGCAGGAGTTTCACAATAGCCACCCCGCCGTGGCCAAGTTCGTCTCCCTGGATTTGGACCGCCTGGCCCTCGTCATGGAGGCGCCGGGGCATTTGCTGTCCCAATTGCTGAGCGTGCCTGCCGAGGGGCTCCAGCACCCCTTCCAGCGCTCCAGCGACCTTATCCGGTTGCTGAACGCCGTTTGCCAGGCCGTCGCCTCCATCCACGCCAAGGGGGTCGTCCACGGCGGACTTCGATTGGACAACATCCTGCTCGGCCTCACCGACGAGGGGCGGGTCGACTTCGAATCCGTCAAGCTGATCGACTTCGCCAATAGCCACAGTCATCGCCACCCGCTCGAAAAGCCCCCCTTCCTCGATTCCCGTCAATCCCCGGACAAATCCGGCCTGTCCGAGGCCTATCTCAAGGCCCTGGCCAAGGACTGGGAGCACTATGCCCGCATCTGCGGCGAAGAAGGCCGGGGCAGCTGGGACGAACTCAGCGACAAGGCCAAGCGCCGCTATGGGGAAACGCTGATTCCCTCCCTGCAGGTCAACCAGAACGACTGGCGGGCCGACCTTTACGCCCTCGGCTACTGGTTCCGCCAGCTTTCATTGTGGCGCATCGACTATTACAGCGACGACCACCAGGAGCGCATCCCCAAGCTGCTGAAAAAGATGCAGAAACCGGTGTGGCAAGGCGGATTCAAGAGCATGGAAGCGGTCCTTCGGGAACTGGAGACCTTCGAACTCGACGCCAACCCGCCCATCGTCAGCGCCAACCCCGAGTTCGCCCCCCTGGAAGACCTGACTCCCCTTCCCAAGAGCGGCGCGCCGGCCTCCAATGGCAGCGACAATGAGTTTGCTCTCCCCCAAAAAACGGCGGCCGCCAGCGGCGCCATGCCCTCCCTGGGCGGCTCCCGGCCGGCCACTGGCGCCAGCCAACCGGCCGTGAGCGAGGGCGGAAAACGCAAGAAAGCCGCCGAAAAGAATGAGCCCCTGGCCATGCCACGGGTCAACTGGAAGGCCGCCGCCATTGCCGCCGTGGCCGTCATCTGGGTTGCCGCCTGGTTTGCCGTTTCGGGGAACAAGAAAGAAAATGCCGCAACGGAAAAGGAGCCGGAAGCGAAGCTTATTCTCCCTCCGTCCTCACCGGATCAGCCGGCGGAAAAACCTGCCGCGCCGGCGGCGCCTGCCCTCCCGCCCCCCGCCGTGGAGAAACCCGTCGAGGCCGACGCCGGGGCCGGCGGCGAAATCCCGCCGGTCAATGCCAAAGAAGCCTTCGGCTATTACCTCAAACGGGCCAATAGCGGCGACGCGGCCGCCCAAGCCAAGATCGGCCAGATGTACCGGGAAGGCCGCGGCACCGGGCAAAATTTCGCCGATGCGGTGAAGTGGTACCGCAAGGCCGCCGAGCAGGGCAACGCTGAAGGCCAGGCCCGCCTCGGCTTCATGTACATGACCGGCCTGGGGGTCAAGAAGGACGAGGCGGAGGCGCTGAAATGGCACCGCAAGGCCGCCGAACAGGGGAGTGCCATCGGCCAGTACAACCTCGGCTTGATGTACCTCAACGGCAGAGGCGTGACGGCGAACACTATCCAGGCCTACATGTGGCTCAAGCTCGCCTCGGCCCAGGACAGCGCCGCACGGGAAAAACTGCGCGCCCTGGTCCCGCGCATGAGCAACGTGGACGTTCTGGAAGCGGAACGCCTGGCCGACGAGTGGCGCCACAAACATAGCGGAACGGATATCCGATGAACCCGGCCCAATCGAATCTGGTCGTCCTTTTCGCCGACATCAGCAACAGCACCCGGCTCTACGAAACCCTGGGGGACCACGCCGCCCTGCAGCTCATCGACCGCTGCCTGACCACTCTCAAGGGCCTGGCGCAGAAATTCGGCGGCCGCACCATCAAGACCATCGGCGACGAAATCATGTGCGTCTTCCCCACGGCGGAGGCAGGCCTCCAGGCTGCTTCCGAAATGCAGGTCACCATTTCCAAGGAGCCGCCCCAAGGCAGCATCCGGCTCGCCGTGCGCATCGCCTTCCACTACGGCCTGGTGATCGAGGAAGACGGCGACGTCTTCGGCGACACCGTCAACGTGGCCGCCCGCCTGGGCGATCTGGCCAAGGCGGAGCAGATTCTCACCAGCCAGCAGACAGTGGATGCCCTGCCCGCCTACTTGCGCCTCGGCATCCGCCCCGTGGGCACCCTGCCCCTCAAGGGCAAACAGGAAGACGTCCAGGTGTGCGAAGCGATCTGGCAGTTCGGCGACGACCTCACCATGATGCAGGGACGAATCCCCGCCCCGGCCAAGGCGGCGGGCAAATTCAGGCTCACCCTCGGCGACCGGGAGTGGCGGCTGGACGACAGCCACGACGCCTTGACCGTCGGCCGCGACGCCCACAGCGACGTGGTGGTGGCGAACAAGATGGCCTCCCGCCAGCACGCGCGCATCGAGCGGCGGCGGGAAAAAATCGTCCTGGTGGACGTCAGCACCAACGGCACTTTCGTCACCCTCGACGGCACGGCGGAAATGCTGGTGCGGCGCGAGGAAATGCTGCTCCACGGCGCCGGCACGCTGTGCTTCGGCCAAAGCGCCCACGATCCCGACAGCGAAGTGATGCGCTTCTCCTGCGACTAAGCTCCTCGCGCCAAAACGAAAAAACGCCGCGGCATGCCGCGGCGTTTTTTTCGCTCCTGCCCTACCCGGTCAGCCCCCGGCCTTGGCGGCCTTCTTGCGCTCGTGCTCCTGCAGGTAGCGCTTGCGCAGGCGGATGGACTGGGGGGTGATCTCCACCAGCTCGTCGTCGTCGATGAATTCCACCGCCGACTCCAGGGTCAGCTTAACGGGGGGGGTGAGACGCACCGCCTCGTCGGTGCCGGAGGCGCGGACGTTGGTCAGCTTCTTGCCCTTGATGGGGTTCACCACCAGGTCGTTCTCCCGGCTGTGGATGCCGATGATCATGCCCTCGTACAGCTTGTCGCCGGGGGAGACGAACATCCGGCCCCGGTCTTCCAGGTTCCACAGGGCGTAGGCCACGGCCTCGCCGTGCTCCTGGGAAATCAGCACGCCGTTGCGGCGGCCGGGAATGTCCGGACGCACCGGGCCGTACTCGTCGAACACGTGGGCCATGATGCCGGTGCCCCGGGTGAGGGTGAGGAATTCGCTCTGGAAACCGATCAGGCCCCGGGCGGGAATGCGGTATTCCAGGCGGGTGCGGCCATTGCCGTCCGGCTGCATGTCCTGCAGGTCGCCGCGGCGGCGGCCCAGCTCTTCCATCACCGCGCCCTGGTGTCCGTCTTCCACGTCCACGGTGAGCATCTCGTAGGGCTCGCACTTCACGCCATCGATGTCCTTCATCACCACCCGGGGCTTGCCCACGGCCAGCTCGTAGCCTTCGCGGCGCATGTTTTCGAGCAGGATGGTGAGGTGCAGTTCGCCCCGGCCAGAGACCAGGAACACGTCGGCATCGCCGGTATCCTCCACCCGCAGGGCCACGTTGGTCAGCAGCTCCTTGGCCAGGCGGTCGCGCAGCTGGCGGGAGGTGACGAACTTGCCCTCGGTGCCGGCCAGGGGAGAGGTGTTGACCTGGAAGTTCATGGTCAGGGTGGGCTCGTCCACGGTCAGCATGGGCAGGGCCTGGGGGTTGTCCTTGTCGGTGATGGTGACGCCGATGCCGATGTCCTCGATGCCGTTGATCAGCACGATGTCGCCGGCTTCCGCCTCGTCCACCAGCACCCGTTCCAGGCCCTTGAAGCCCAGCACCTGGTTGATGCGGCCGTTCTTGGAGGAGGCGCCGGGGCCGGCCATCACCGCCACGGCCTGACCGGGCTTGATGCGGCCGTTCTTGATGCGGCCCACGCCGATGCGGCCGACGAAGCTGTTGTAGTCCAGGGCGGAAATCTGCAGCTGCAGCGGCGCGTTGGGGTCGCCGGCGGGAGCGGGCACGTGCTGGATCACGGTCTCGAACAGGGCACGCATGTTGTCGCTGGGCTGAGACAGGTCGGTGGTGGCCCAGCCGTTGAGGGCGGAGGCATAGACCACGGGGAAGTCCAGCTGTTCTTCGGTGGCGCCCAGCTTGTCGAACAGGTCGAAGGTCTGGTCCACCACCCAGTCGGGACGGCCGCCGGGACGGTCCACCTTGTTCACCACCACGATGGGCTTCAGCCCCTGGGCCAAGGCCTTCTTGGTGACGAAGCGGGTCTGGGGCATGGGGCCTTCCACCGCGTCCACCAGCAGCAGCACGCCGTCCACCATGGACAGCACGCGCTCCACCTCGCCGCCGAAGTCGGCGTGCCCCGGGGTATCGACGATGTTGATGCGGGTGCCTTCGTATTCCACGGCGGTGTTCTTGGCCAGGATGGTGATGCCCCGCTCCTTTTCCAGGTCGTTGCTGTCCATCACCCGTTCGGTCACCTGCTGGTGGGCGGCAAAGGTGTTGGCCTCGTGGAGAAGCTTGTCCACCAGGGTGGTCTTGCCGTGGTCAACGTGGGCGATGATGGCGATGTTACGGAGGGCGCGGGACATGGAGATTTCCTGGGATGCGAAAAGGGCGAGATTCTAACATATTTCGCTGGCTTTTCTGATGAATTTCAGTATAATCCGCTCCTCTCGGTGAAATACCGAGGTTCATCGCTCCCTGACCTTCCCTGATTCGGCACTGTCCTGAATCAACTCTTGTTTCGGTTGGCGACGATGCGGCCCCTCTGACAGGGGCTCTAGATGTGCGCCAGAATACCGGAACAATCCCGTTCCACGCTTGCGCTTTTTCAATTTGCGGCCATCCGCCATTTGGAGCGGAACGGGGCCGTTGTTTTTCAGGAATCACGAATGACTTTTGCCGAACTGAACCTCCATCCCTCCATCCTCAAGGCCCTGGCCGAATGCGGCTACACCGAGCCGACGCCGATCCAGGCCCAGGCCATTCCCGAAGCCCTGGCCGGCCGCGACCTGATGGCCTCCGCCCAGACAGGCACCGGCAAGACCGCCGCCTTCATGCTGCCCGCCATGCAGCGCCTGGCCACCCCCTCCCCGGTGAAAAGCCGCGGTCCCCGCGTGCTGGTGCTGACCCCCACCCGGGAACTGGCCACCCAGGTGTCCGACGCCGCCTTCAAGTACAGCAAGTACCTGCCCAAGGTGAAGACCGTCAGCATCCTCGGCGGCATGCCCTATCCGTTGCAGAACAAGCTGCTGTCCCAGCCCGTGGAGGTCCTGGTGGCCACCCCCGGCCGCCTGATCGACCACATCGAGCGTGGCCGCATCGATTTCTCCCGCCTGGAGATGGTGGTCCTGGACGAAGCCGACCGCATGCTGGACATGGGCTTCCTCGAGGACGTGGAAACCATCCTCAAGGCCACCCCGGCCAGCCGCCAGGTGCTGCTGTTCTCCGCCACCTTCGAGGGCTCCGTGGCCAAGCTGGCCGAGAACATGCTGAAGGAGCCCGTCCGCATCCAGATCGCCGCCCAGAAGGCCCGTCACGAGAATATCGAGCAGCGCCTCCACGTGGTGGACGACATGGAGCACAAGAACAAGCTGCTGGAATATCTGCTGGCGGACACCGAAATCTCCCAGGCCATCGTCTTCACCTCCACCAAGCGCGACGCCGACGACCTGGCCGGCTACCTCTACGACCTGGGTCACCACTCCGCCGCCCTTCACGGCGACATGAACCAGCGGGAGCGCAACCGCACCCTGACTCAGCTGCGCCGCGGCGCCGTGCGGGTGCTGGTGGCCACCGACGTGGCCGCCCGGGGCATCGACGTGCCCGGCATCAGCCACGTCATCAACTACGACCTGCCCAAGTTCGCCGAGGACTACGTCCACCGCATCGGCCGCACCGGTCGCGCCGGCGCCTCGGGCATCGCCGTGTCCTTCGCCAGCAACCGGGACGGCATGCACCTCAAGCGCATCGAGCGCTTCATCGGCCTGGAAATCCCCCGCCACACCATCGCCGGTCTGGAGCCAAAGCGGCCCCTGCGCGCCGAGCCCAAGCCCGGCGGCAAGCGCTTCGGCGGCAAGCCCTCCTACGGCAACAAGAACGGCGGCGCCGGCAAGCCCCGCAACGAGGGCTACAGCCACTCCCGCGCCCTGCCCCGCCACGGGGAAGGCAAGGGCGGCCACAAGAAGCACGCGCCCCGCTGAACGGCGGCGCAATGAAAAAAGCCACGGATTTCTCCGTGGCTTTTTTTCTGCCCGCGTGCTCAGTTGCCGAAGAGGCCCTTGATGCCTTTCACCAGTCCCCCACCCCCCGGCACCACGGAGTCCGCCGCGGCGCCTTCCGCCGCGTCGCGGGCGCCGGGCATGCCCAGCATCACGTTGTCGTAGCCGGTCACCCGCACTTTCGCCGTCCACACCAGGGGCTTTTTCTCCCCGGGCTTCTGGGGCGGATAGGCAAAGCTCTGGCTCGGCCCGACCACTTCACCCGTGACCATGGCCCCCTGGGCCTTCTGGAAAATACCCGCCGGGATGGTACAGGTGGTTTGGCTGCCCGGCAGCATGGGCGTCCTGTTCTTGGCTGCCATCCAGATAATGACCTCCTTGTCGTTCGCGGCGCCCACCGCGTTCAGATTGAAGCCCTTGGCCCGCGGCAAGGATGCCCATTGCAGGGGAATCGCCGCCTTGAGATCGGAGGCGCTGGCTTTCAGGTTCATGGGTTCCATGAAATCCATCTCCTTGCCCAGGGTGTAGCGGATGTCCTGCTCCATGAAGCTGGCCTTGACCTGATGCTCGCCCACGGCGGAGGCGTTGTCCGGGATGCCGCTGAATCCCTTGTCGCCGTAGGGCCACCACAGGGTGCGGGGCGGCAAGGTTTCGCCGTCTCCTCCCTTGCCGCCGCGGCTTTGCCGCGCCATGGCCGCCACCTCCGGCGACACCCGGCTGCCCATGGCCTTGATGTCCAGCACCTCCGGCTGCCCTTTGGCCACCGTGGCGCCGCAGCCCCAATAGATCAGCACCTTGCCCTCGCCACGTTCCGCCTCCTGGGAGCCGGTTCCGCCACCACGCCTTTCCCCTTTCAACGGCAGGGAGGGGCCGATGCGCATCCCCTCCGGCACGACATGCTCGGCCTGGTAACCGGAGGGAATGTCCGCCGGGTTGGTCAAGCGCAAATCCATCTGTTTGGATACGCTGCTGCCGCCGCCGAACATCGCCCCCATCATTCCCACCGCCCCTCCCGCCCCCATGCCGGAATAGGTGCGCAAGTTCATTTCATAGCTCACCGGCGCCGCCACCGCCGCGTTCCCCCAAGCCCCCCAACACAAGGCGGCCAACAAGACCCCAAGCTTGCTCGAATTCATTTCCCCTCCCGGATCAGAAAAATACCCATACATCATAGACCTGCCACGGCAAAAGGGAATACGCAGATTCCGCAGCCACGGCTCCCTTTATGCTGTGGTAAATTGTCCGGCCAGAAGGAGGATTTCATGTATTTGCCCGCTTTTTCCATCGCCCGCCTGCCCCGCATCGAGTTCGGCTGCGGCGCCCTGAACAAACTCCCCGCCCTTCTCGCCCCCCACGGCCGGAGGCTGCTGATCGTCACCGGCGGCCGCTCCTTCACCCAAACGCCCCACTGGGAACGTTTGTCCCGCTCGCTGGAGGAACAGGGCTTTGGCTGGGAACTGTGCCGCGTTGACGGCGAACCCTCGCCGCAGCTGGTGGACCAGGCAGTGGCCCAGTTCAGGAATCAAGGCATCGAAGCGGTGCTCGGCATCGGCGGCGGCAGCGTGCTGGATGCGGCCAAGGCCATCGCGGGGCTATTGAAGCCCGGCAACTCGGTGATGGACCACCTGGAGGGGGTGGGCCCGGAGCTCCCCTATCTGGGCCCCGCCACCCCCTTCATCGCCGTCCCCACCACCGCCGGCACCGGCTCGGAGGCCACCAAGAACGCGGTGCTCTCCACCCACGGCGAAAACGGCTTCAAGAAATCCTTCCGCGACGAGCAGCTGGTGCCCCAGTACGCGGTGGTGGACCCGGACCTGCTGGCCTCCTGCCCGCCGGAGCTCATCGCCGCCAACGGCATGGACGCCCTGACTCAGCTTCTGGAGGCCTACGTTTCCACCCGCGCCAATCCCTTCACCGACGCCCTGGCCCTGGACGGCATCAAGGCGGCGCGGGACGGGCTGCTGGCGTGGCACGGCCAGGCGGAAGACGCCGCCGCCGGGCGGGAAAAAATGGCCTACGCCGCCCTGCTGTCGGGCATCTGCCTCGCCCAGACCGGTCTCGGTTCGGTCCACGGCCTCGCCGCTCCCCTCGGCGCCTTCTTCCCCATTCCCCACGGCGTGGCCTGCGGCACCCTGCTGGCGGAAGCCACCAAGGCCAACATCGACCTGATGGAAGCCCGGGAGCCAGGCAACCCGGCCTTGGCGAAATACGCCCACGTCGGCCGCCTGTTCCGGGGCCGCACCCACGTGGACGAAGTGGGCGCCCGGGTATTCCTGGTGCACGTCTTGAAAGAATGGACGGAACAACTGAATTTGCCGCGGCTTTCCACCTACGGCATGGCGGAGGCTGATATTCCCCGGGTGGTCGCCAATTGCCGCGGCAGCAGCATGAAGACCAATCCCATCGTGCTCTCCGACGACGAGGTCGCCTCCCTGCTGCGGAAGCGGCTCTAGGCGCCCTACTCCGCCTGCATCCCGCGCCCTCTCTTGACCTCGGCCCGCTGGCGCTTGGACTTCAGGCGCCGCTCCCGGGACGCCTTGGTGGGCCGGGTGGCCACGCGGGGCCGGGGTTGCTCGCTGGCCCGGCGGATCAAATCCACCAGCCGCCCGAGGGCATCCTGGCGATTGCGTTCCTGGGTGCGGAAGCGCTTCGCCTCGATGACGACCTCGCCCTCCGCCGTCAGGCGGTTTCCCGCCAGTTGCAGCAGACGGTCCCGCACCTCTTCCGGCAGGCTCGGCGAATGGGCCGCGTCGAAGCGCAGCTGTACCGCCGTCGCCACCTTGTTGACGTTCTGCCCCCCCGGGCCGGAAGCGCGGATGAAACGCAGCATTATCTCGTCATCAGCCAGGGCAATCTGCGACGTGACCCGGATCATGATGCCGCCCGAGGGGAAGGGTCCCTAGCGGTGCCGCCCGCCCGAGCGGTGGGCGGCGGAACTCCGCGTCACACCTGCATTGCCAGCCCCCTGCCCGCCGCGAGGCTTTCCCTGCCCCTGGCCGCTTCGGTTGGCGGAAGGAGCGCCGCGCCGCTGCTGGCCCTGGCCTCGCCCCATGAGGATGGGCTCGGGTTTGGCGTTGAGGTCGGGCTCGAAGCCGGGAACGATTTCCTTCGGCAGCTGGCGCTTGATGAGTTTCTCGATGTCGGCGAGGAACTTGTTCTCGTCCACGCACACCAGGGACACCGCCTCGCCCTCGCAGCCGGCGCGGCCGGTGCGGCCGATGCGGTGGACGTAGTCCTCGGGCACGTTGGGCAGTTCGTAGTTCACCACATGGGGCAGTTCGCTGATGTCGATGCCCCGGGCGGCGATGTCCGTGGCCACCAGCACCTGCAGGTCGCCGCTCTTGAATTCCCCCAGGGCCCGGGTGCGGGCGGACTGGCTCTTGTTGCCGTGGATGGCGAGGGCGCTGATGCCATCCTTGGCAAGCTGCTCCGCCAGCCGGTTGGCGCCGTGCTTGGTGCGGGTGAACACCAGCACCTGGTGCCAGTTATGGGCCTCGATCAGGTGGGCCAGCAGCTGGCGTTTCTTGTCCCGGTCCACCAGATAAACCTTCTGCGCCACCGTATCGGCGGTGGCGTTGCGCCGGGCCACCTCGATCAGGGCAGGCTTGTCGAGCAGGCCGTCGGCCAGGGTCTTGATCTCGTCGGAGAAGGTGGCGGAGAAGAGCAGGTTCTGGCGCTGTTTCGGCAGCAGGGCGAGGATTTTCTTGATGTCGCGGATGAAGCCCATGTCCAGCATGCGGTCGGCCTCGTCCAGGACCAGGATTTCCACCTTCGACAGGTCCAGGGTGCCCTGCTGCACGTGGTCCAGCAAGCGGCCGGGGGTGGCCACCAGGATATCGACGCGGCTTCTCAAGCGGGTGATCTGGGGGTTGATGCCGACGCCGCCGAACATCACCATGGAGCTGAGCTTGAGGTACTTGCCGTACTCGCGCACGCTCTCCTCCACCTGGGCGGCCAGTTCCCGGGTGGGGGTAAGAATCAGGGCCCTGATCGGCGGCCGTCCGCTGGAGGGCCCTTTGACGCTCTTGTCGGACAGGCGGTGGAGAATCGGCAGGGTGAAGCCGGCGGTCTTGCCGGTGCCGGTCTGGGCGCCGGCCAACAGGTCGCCGCCGGAAAGGATGGCGGGAATGGCCTGGGCCTGGATCGGCGTGGGTTCGGTGTAGCCCCGTTCGGTGACGGCGCGGACGATTTCTTCGGACAAGCCGAGGGCGGAGAAAGTCATGGATATCCTATAACACATCGGCCTGTCGCCTTGATCGGCGCCAGTCTTAGGCAGACGAGGGGGTAAGTGGAGAGGCTGCGGCGCGAAGACTGGAACAGATGCCGCAGGGGCGTATTGTAGCAGAGGACGGGGCGGGAAGGCTTAAATCCCCGTCTCCGAGCTAGGAATGGGCCGTGGCCCCTGTCGTGCAGCGGTAGATTTCCTCCGCCACCTGTTCGGGGAAAAAGGGCTTGGTGATATAGCCATTCACCCCGATTTCGGCGGCCTGGCCGCGGGTTTCCTCGTCCGAATGGGCGGTCAGGATGATGACCGGGGTGCCGGGACTGAGGGCCTTGATCTCCCGGGCCAGTTCCAAGCCGTTCATCACGGGCATTTGCACGTCGGTCAGCACCACATCGTAGGCATTGGCACGGAACAGTTCCAGACCGGCCTTGCCATTGGCCGCCAAATCCACCTGCTTGCAGCGGCGCTGCAGGTAATACGCCAGGGACTCCCGCGAGAAGTCGATATCCTCGACGCACAGGACGTTCAGGGTGCGGAGATGCTCGCGGTCATAATTGGGGGCCGTGATGGTCATAGGAGTGTGTGTCCGATCTGCTTTTTTTCCATTCTACCGCCTGCGGGTGTTTTCACATAGCGGTGGAGAAAGACGCGCTACCGGCCGAGATGGGCACGCAGGCGGGCCACGCCTTCCCTGAGGTTTTCGAGGGAGGTGGTGTAGGCGAAGCGCACGTGGCGCTCCGGCTGGTTGCTGCCGAAATCCAGGCCCGGCGTGATCGCCACGCCCGCCCTGTCCAGCACGTCGAGCGCGAAGCCATGGCTGTCCTGGGTAAAGCGGCTGCAATCGGCATAGAGATAGAAGGCTCCCTGGGGTTCCAGCGGCAGGCCGAAACCCAGTTCCCGCAGGGCGGGCAGCAGATAATCCCGGCGCTGCCGCATTTCCTGCCGCCGTTGTTCCAATATGGCCAGGGTTTCCGGCTCGAAGGCCGCCAGCGCAGCATGCTGGGCGGGCGTGGGGGCGGCGATATAGAGATTCTGCTGCAGCGTGTCCGCGGCCCGGACATACTCCTGCGGCACCACCAGCCACCCCAGGCGCCAGCCCGTCATATTGAAGAACTTGGAGAAACTGTTGACGACGAAGGCCTCCTCGTTCACCTCCAGCACCGATGGGGCGTGTTCGCCGTAGGTGAGGCCATGGTAAATCTCGTCGACGATCAGCGTCCCCCCCAGCCTAGCCACCGTGGCGGAAATGGCTTTCAGCTCCTCGCCGGGCACGACGGTGCCGGTAGGGTTCGAGGGGGAGGCGAGCAGCACCGCCGCCGTCTCCGGGGACCAGTGGCATTCCACCAGATCAGCCGTGAGCTGATAGGCGGTTTCCGGCCCTACCGGCACGCCCGCCGCTTCCGCGCCGACGAAGCGGGCGAAATGGCGGTTGCAAGGATAGCCCGGATCGGCAAGCAGCAGGCGCCGGCCGGGGTCCAGCAGCATTCCCGCCGCCAGCAGCAAGGCCGCCGAGGAGCCCGCGGTAACCACGATCCTTGCCGGCGAAACCTCTACGCCGTAGCGGTCGCCGTAATGGCGGGCGATAGCCTCCCGCAGGGCGGGAAGACCGAGGGCGGGGGTGTAGTGCATGGGCTCCTGGCGCAGGGCTCGCTGCGCTGCCGCCAGGATGGGCTCCGGGGTAGGGAAGTCCGGCTCGCCGATTTCCATGTGGACGATGGAGCGGCCGGCAGCCTCCAGTTGCCGCGCCTTGGCCAGCACCTCCATGACGTGGAAGGGCTGGATGCCGTCCAGCCGCTTGGCGAAGCGCCGTGGCATCAGAGGATTTCCAGGACCGTTTCCGGCGGGCGGCCGATACGGGCCTTCCCCCCGGCGACGACGATGGGTCGTTCCATCAGCCTGGGATGGTCCGCCATCCACGCCAGCGCGGTGGCGTCATCGGGTTCGCCGTGCTGGGCAACCAGCTCCTGGTACAAGGCCTCCTTGGTCCGCAGCAAATCCTTGGCGCGGATGCCCAGCTGGCCGACGATTTGCTCCAGCTCCACCCGGGACAAGGGATGGTCGAGGTAAAGGCGCACGTCGGGCCTTATTCCCTGGGATTCGAGCAGCTTGAGGGTTTCGCGGCTCTTGCCGCAGCGGGGGTTGTGGATGATCTGCACGCTCATTGCGGGGCTCCCAATGGAAACCGGCCGCTGGTGCGGCCGGCAGGGTCATTTGACGATCTTGAGGCTGGGCCGGCCCTTGGGCGGCGGCGATAGGCCATCGTCCCTGTCGCTGGCCGCCTCCGGCTCGGGGCCCGTTCCTTCTCCGGTGGGGAAGAACAACCCCTGGCCGTTTTCCCGGGCATAAATGCCCCCCACCGCCGACATGGGCACCTGGATTTCCCGCGCCACGCCGTTGAAGCGGGCGGAAAAGGTAATCATGTCGTTGCTGATGAGCAGGTTGCGGGAGGCGTTGGCGCTGACGTTGAGAACAATCTGGCCGTCCTTGACGAATTCCAGCGGCACCACGGTACGGCTGTCCACGGTAACGGACAGGTAGGGCGTAAAGCCCTGGTCGCTGCACCACTCGTGCACAGCGCGTACCAGGTAGGGCTTGATGGTCGGGTCGCTCATGACCGGTCGGCTCAGCGGCGCATCGCCTTTTCGGAGGGGGTCAGGGCATCCACGAAGGCCTGGCGGCTGAACAAGCGCTCGGCGTACTTGAGCAGGGGCGCCGCCTGTTTTGGCAGGTTGATGCCGTAGTGCTCCAGGCGCCACAACAGGGGGGCAATCGCCACGTCGAGCATGGAGAACTCTTCCCCCAGCATGTATTTCTGCGTCCCCAGCAGCGAAGCGAGCTGGGTCAGGTTGTCGCGCAACTCGGCGCGGGCCTTGTCGGCGGCCTTGGCGCTGCCGTTTTCGATCACGTCCACCAGGCTGTAGAGTTCCTTTTCGAAGCCGTGCAGCAGCAGGCGGGCCCGGGCGCGCATCACCGGATCCGCGGGCATGAGCTGCGGATGAGGGAAACGCTCGTCGACGTACTCGTTGATGATATTGGCTTCGTACAGCACCAGGTCGCGCTCAACGAGAGCGGGAACCTTGTTGTAGGGGTTCAGCACCGCCAGGTCTTCCGGCTTGTTGTGCATGTCCACGTCGATCACCTGGAAATCCATTCCCTTCTCGTAGAGAACGATGCGGCAGCGCTGGCTATAGGGGCACGTGGTCCCGGAGTAGAGTGTCATCATGATAGGTTCTAACCACCAAATATGGACAGTTACGGGTGGGATGACACGGGCCGTTCCCACCCCCCTTAAAAAGCATTAGCCTGCGAGAGCTTTCGCCCCGCAGGCCAACGGTGTGGCTAAGCCGGAAGGCTTAGTGCACGTCCTTCCAGAACTCTTTCTTCAGATAGTAGGCGACCACGAAGAAGAGGCCCAGGAACACCAGCACGAAGATGCCGATGGTGACGCGCTTGGTCTGCACGGGCTCGCCCATCCACACCAGGTAGTTCACCAGGTCGCCGACCATGGCGTCGTACTCGGCGGGCTTCATGGTACCGGGCTTCACCAGGACCAGCTTGTGGGTCTCATGCTCGCCGTGCTTCTCCACTTCCAGTTCCTGCACGCCCTGGAGCTGCCACAGAACGTGGGGCATGCCAACCTTGTCGAAGGCCACGTTGTTCCAGCCGGTGGGGCGGGTATCGTCCTTGTAGAAGCCGCGCAGGTAGGTGTAAAGCCAATCGGCGCCGCGGGAACGGGCGATCACGGTCAGGTCGGGCGGGGTCGCGCCGAAGAAGGACTTGGCTTCCTTCTTGTTCAGGGCCGTGTCCATGGTCTCGCCCACCTTCTCGCCGGCGAACAGCAGGTTGGCCTTGATCTGATCGTCGGTCAGGCCGATGTCGTGCAGGCGGTTGTAACGCATGTACGACGCGCTGTGGCAGTTGAGGCAGTAGTTCACGAAGTACTTCGCGCCGCGCTGCAGGGAAGCCTGGTCGTGGATGTCGTAATGGGCCTTGTCGAGGGCCACGCCCTCGTTTGCCAGGGCCACCGCCGGCACCATGAAAAGCGCCAGCATCAGGAGTTTTTTAATCGCGTTCATATCAGCGAACCTCTTTCTTTCGTCCTCGTTAACCCGTAACCCGGTCGGGTTCAGGCTTGGTCTTGTCGATTTTGGTGTACCAGGGCATCAGGAAGAAAAATGCGAAGTACACGCCGGACAAAATGCGAGCCATCAGGGTATAGGTGGGGGTAGCGGGTTGGATGCCCAGCCAGCCGAGGCCCACGAAGCTGATGACGAACAGGGTCAGCCAGGTCTTGTAGATGGCGCCGCGATAGCGGATGGACTTCACCTTGCCCTGATCCAGCCAAGGCAGGAAGAACAGGATGACCACGGCCACGCCCATGGCGATCACGCCGGGGAACTGGGAGCCGAACATGGGAGGAACGGCGCGCAGGATGGCGTAGAACGGGGTGAAGTACCACACCGGAGCGATGTGCGGCGGGGTCTTGAAGGGGTCAGCCGGGATGAAGTTGTTGTCTTCCAGGAAGTAGCCGCCCATGGTGGGAGCGAAGAACACGACGGCGGAGAAGACCATCAGGAACACGATCACGCCGACGATATCCTTCACCGTGTAGTAGGGGTGGAAGGGGATGCCGTCCAGGGGGATGCCGTTGGCGTCCTTGTGCTTCTTGATTTCCACGCCGTCGGGGTTGTTGGAACCCACTTCGTGCAGGGCGATGATGTGCGCCACGATCAGGCCCAGCAGGACCAGGGGCACGGCGATCACGTGGAAGGAGAAGAAGCGGTTCAGGGTGGCGTCGGAGATCACGAAGTCGCCGCGAATCCAGATGGACAGCTCCTCACCGACGAAAGGCACGGCGGAGAACAGGTTCACGATCACCTGGGCGCCCCAGTAGGACATCTGGCCCCAGGGCAGCAGGTAACCCATGAAGGCCTCGGCCATCAGGGCGAGGTAAATGCACATGCCGAAAATCCAGATCAGCTCGCGGGGCTTGCGGTAGGAACCGTACATCAGGCCGCGCATCATGTGCAGATAGACCACGATGAAGAAGGCGGAAGCGCCGGTGGAGTGCATGTAGCGGATCAGCCAGCCGAAGGGCACGTCGCGCATGATGTACTCGACGGAGGCGAAGGCCAGGGCCGCGTCGGGCTTGTAGTTCATCACCAGGAAAATGCCGGTGACGATCTGGATCACCAGCACCAGCAGGGCCAGGGAACCGAAGAAGTACCAGAAGTTGAAGTTCTTGGGCGCGTAGTACTCGGACAGGTGCGCCTTCCAGGTGGACGTCAGCGGGAAGCGATCATCGATCCAGCCAACCAGTTTTTCGAGCTTAGTCATTTATTAGGCCCCCTTGCTGTCGTCGCCAACCAAAAGTCGGCCGTCGGAGAGATATTTGTGCTTCGGAATGACCAGGTTGGTCGGGGCGGGCGAACCTTTGAACACGCGCGCCGCGAGGTCGAAGCGGGAACCGTGGCAAGGGCAGAAGAAGCCGCCGTTCCAGTCCGCGCCCAGGTCGGCGGGAGCGACTTCGGGACGGTAGGTCGGGGAGCAGCCCAGGTGGGTGCAGATGCCGATGGCCACCAGGTAATCGGGCTTGATGGAACGAGTGGGGTTCTTGCAGTATTCGGGCTGCTGAGGAGCTTCGCAAGTAGGATCGGACAGGTTGGGATCGTTCTTGGACAGGCGGTCCAGCATGTCCTTGGTGCGGTGAACAATCCACACCGGCTTGCCCTGCCACTCGACGGTCAAAAGCATGCCCGGCTCGATCTTGGAAACATTCACCTCGACCGGGGCACCGGCCGCCTTTGCGCGCTCGCTCGGCATCATGCTAGCGACAAAGGGTACTGCGACGCCGGCGGCGGCTACGCCCCCCACGGCAGTCGTCGCGGCGATCAGGAACCGCCGTTTGCTGCGATCAACTTCGTTACTCATAGCAATTATCCCTGTGATGGTAGCCAAAACAAAATTCCCGCATTGTAGCGAAAATTTCCGCCGAACTTAAGCCCTTTATTAAAAAATCCTGATATTCGTAAGCCTGGCGTCAGATTGGGTTGTGAATATCGACAAAGCGGCACTCCAGGCCGAAAGCCCCCGCCAGATGCTCTCCCAGGGCTTTCACGCCGAGTCTCTCGGTGGCATGGTGGCCGGCGCTGACGAAGGCCACGCCCGTTTCCCGGGCCAAGTGAAAATTGTGCTCCGAGGCTTCGCCGGTGACGAAAGCATCCACCCCCAGGCGCACCGCCTCCTCGAAGTAGCCCTGGCCGCCGCCGCTGCACCAGGCAACCCGGCGCACCATCCGCCCCGGTTCGCCGATGACCAGGGGCTCGCGCCCCAGGCCTTGGCCAAGCTTGGCCGCCCATTCGCCCAAGGCCGTGGGCTGTTCCATTCCCCCATGGGCCGCCACCCCCTGCTCGCCGAACCACCCTTCCACCGTCGCGCCCAGCAGCGTCGCCAACCGGGCGTTGTTGCCGTAGACGGGGTGGGCATCCAGGGGAAGGTGATAAGCCAGGAGGCTGATCTCATGGCGCAGCAGGAGTTCCATGCGCTTTTTCTTGATCCCGACCACCCGGCTGTCCTCGCTTTTCCAGAACCAGCCGTGGTGCACCAGGAGCGCATCCGCGCCCACTGCCGCAGCCGCCTCGATCAACCCCAGGCAGGCCGTGACCCCGCTCACCAGGCGCCTGACCTCGGGCCGCCCCTCCACCTGCAGGCCGTTCGGGCTGTAGTCCCGGAAGCGGGAAGTTTCCAGGAGCTGTGAGGTATAATTTTCCAAATCCCGCAATTGCATGGGGTGTCCTTTACTTGAATTCGACATGAGCGCGCCCCATTTTAAGACCTGTCGCCTCCCACGCCCACCCTATCCCGATCATGCGTAAAATTTGGCTGCTCTTTGCCCAGACCGTCACCATCAGCCTTGCCGTGCTGTTCGTGCTCAACCTGTTCAAGCCCAACATCCTGGGCAGCCGCAACGCCGTGGTGGCGGTGCAGGAAATGGTCGCCCCCTCCACGGACGCCGCGGCAAACAACGCCTCCACCTACAGCCTGGCGGTTAAAAAAGCCATGCCGGCCGTGGTCAACATCTACACCAGCAAGGAAACCCGCGTGCCCAGCACGCCCCTGGCCAACGACCCCCTGTTCCGGCGGTTTTTCGGCGACCAATTCGACGTTCCCCAGCGCTCCACCAGCCTCGGTTCCGGGGTGGTGGTCAGCCCCCAGGGCTACATCCTCACCAACCATCACGTGGTGGAATCGGCGGACGCCATCGAGGTGGCCCTGGCCGACGGCCGCACCACGAGCGCCCGCCTGGTGGGCAGCGACCCCGATACCGACCTGGCGGTCCTGAAAATCGACCTCAAGAACGTCCCCGCCGTCACCTTCGGCCATTCCGACCAACTGCAGGTGGGGGATGTGGTGCTGGCCATCGGCAACCCCTTCGGCGTCGGCCAGACCGTCACCATGGGCATCGTCAGCGCCCTGGGGCGGAATCATCTGGGCATCAACACCTTCGAGAACTTCATCCAGACCGACGCCGCCATCAACCCCGGCAACTCCGGCGGCGCCCTGGTGGACGCGCAGGGCAACCTGGTGGGCATCAACAGCGCCATCTACTCCCGCAGCGGCGGCTCCCAGGGCATCGGCTTCGCCATCCCGGTCAGCATCGTCAAGCAGGTCATGGAACAGATCGTGCGCACCGGCAGCGTGACCCGGGGATGGATCGGCGTCGAGGGCCAGGACATCACCCCCGACCTGGCCTCCTCCTTCGGCCTCCGGGAAGCGAGCGGGGTCCTCATCGCCGGCGTCCTGCGCGGCGGACCGGCGGACCGGGCCGGCATCCAGCCCGGGGACGTATTGGTGTCCATCGATGGAGAAAGCATTCCGGATTCCGCCGCCATGCTGAACCGCATCGCCGCCCTGCCGCCGGGCAAAACGGGGCATTTCAAGATCGTGCGCAAGCAGCGGGAATGGATTGCGGACGTTGAAGTCGGCCGCCGGCCGAAGGTGCAACCGGAACAGACCGACTAGCCAGGGCGGCGGCCTAAAAAAGCCTCAATCCCGTTTTTTCCGCTCCGCCTCGATGGCGTCCAGTTCCCGCTCCATTTCCTCCTCGCTGAGGGGGCGGTATTCTTCCTCCGCCGCGGGCTTGTCGAGAAACGAAGCCACCCAGACGCCCGCCTCGTACAGCAGCCACAAGGGCACCGCCAGCATGGTCTGGGAGATCACGTCGGGAGGGGTGAAAATGGCGCCGATAATGAAGGCGCCGACGATCACGTAGGGGCGGATTTCCCGCAGTTTCGCGACGCTGACGACCCCCATCTTCACCAGCAGGATCACCGCCACCGGCACCTCGAAAGTGACGCCGAAGGCGAGAAAAAGGGTGATGACGAAATCCAGATACTTGTTGATGTCGGTCATCACGGCCACCCCCTCGGGAGCCGCGTGGGTGATGAAGCCGAACACCACCGGGAAGACGGCGAAATAGGCGAAGGCCATGCCGCAGAAGAACAGCACCGTGCTGGCCACCACCAGAGGAGCGGCCAGGCGCCGCTCATGGGAATACAGGCCGGGCGCGATGAAGGCCCACACCTGGTACAGCACGTAGGGCAGTGCCACCAGGAAGGCGGTCATCATCGCCACCTTGAGGGGCACGAAGAAGGGCGTCGTCACTTCCGTGGCGATCATCTGCCCGCCCTTGGGCAGGACGGCCAGCAGAGGATGGGCCAGCACGGCGTAGAGGTCGGAAGCGAAGGGGAACAGGCAGAGGAACACCACCACCACCGCCACCGCCGCCCGCAGCAGGCGCGTGCGCAACTCAATCAGGTGGCTGATGAAGGTCTGGCTGACGTCCGCTTCCGGAATCATGACTTGCCCTGCTCAGGGGAGGAGGAAGCACGTCCCCCGGCGTCTTTCGCCGGCGCCGGCTCCACGGCGGAGGAAAGGGCGCCGATCTCCTGCTCCACCGCCTGCTTTTCCTCCAGGATGACATGGCGGGCGCCGGCCTCAGCCTGGCGGAACTGCTCCTGGATTTTCTTCAGCTCCTCCAGCTTCATTTCCCGGTCGATTTCCGCCTTGATGTTGGCGGCATAGCGCTGCATGCGCCCCACCAAATGACCGATGGTGCGCGCCACCTTGGGCAGGCGCTCGGGACCGAGGACGATGAGGGCGACGACGCCGATCAGCAGCAGTTCGCTGAAGCCGATATCAAACATGACAGGTCAGGGGCGAGAGGGCAACGGGACCACGCGCGCGGGCAACGGCAAGCCCCGCGGAGATGGGCCGATCAGCCGTGGGTCTTGTCCTTGACTTCCCCCTCGATGGGCTGGCGGTCGGCGGAAGCCTCCAGCTTGGGGGTCTTTTCCTCTTCCCGGACCGCTTCCTTGAAATTCTTCACCGCGCCGCCCAGGTCGGAGCCGATGTTGCGCAGCTTCTTGGTGCCGAACACCACCAGGACGATCACCAGAACGATCAGCCAATGCCAGATGCTAAAGGAACCCATATTCCGTCTCCAAAAAATTAAACGTGGGCCAGCTTGCCGCCGCCCAGTACGTGGACATGCAGATGGAACACCACCTGCCCGCCCCCCTTGCCGGTGTTGATCACGGTCTTGAATCCGTCCGTCAGCCCCAGCTCCTTGGCCAGCATGGGGGCCAGCAGCAGGATGCGCCCGAGCAGCATTTCGTGGCGGGCATGGGCCTCCTCCAGGGAGGCGATATGCTCCTTGGGCACGATGAGAAAATGCACCGGCGCCGCCGGGTTGATATCGTGGAAGGCGACCAGGTCGCTGTCCTCGTAAAGCTTCTTGCTGGGGATTTCCCCCTGGGCGATTTTGCAGAAAATGCAGTCGCTCATGACTCGCCTCTCGATGCTTTCTCTTCCAGGCCGGACAAGCCTTCCCGCCGGGCCAATTCGTTCAGCACATCGCTCGGATGCAGGCCCTGCTGGGCCAGCAGCACCAGGCTGTGGAACCATAGGTCGGCCATCTCGTAGACCACCTGCCCCTTGTCGCCATCCTTGGCGGCAATCACCGTTTCGGTGGCCTCCTCGCCGATTTTCTTCAGGATGGCATCCAGGCCCTTGGCGTACAGCTTGGCCACGTAGGAACTCTGGGGGTCCGCGCTTTTCCGGGCCTCCAGGGTTTCCGCCAGGCGGTCGAGGATATCGCTCACTTGTCCGCCTCCTTGGCCTTGTAGATTTCCGCCGGGTCTTTCAACACCGGCTCGGCAACCACCCACTGGCCGCCATCGAATTTCTGGAAAAAGCAGTGCTTGCGCCCGGTATGACAGGCGATGCCGCCGACTTGTTCCACTTTCAGCAGGATCACGTCCTCGTCGCAGTCCAGGCGGATGTCCGTCACCTTCTGCACGTGACCGGACTCCTCGCCCTTGTGCCACAGCTTCTTCCGCGAACGGGACCAGTACACCGCCTCGCCGGTCTCCACGGTGCGCTTCAGGGCCTCCCGGTTCATCCAGGCGAACATCAGCACATCGCCGCTGGCCGCGTCCTGGGCGATCACCGGCACCAGGCCGTCGTCGGTCCATTTCACCTTGTTCAGCCACAGCTCCTTGGCGCTCACAGCCGCACCTCGATGCCGTGCTTGGCCATGTGCTCCTTGGCCTGGCGCACGGTGTACTCACCATAATGAAAAATACTCGCCGCCAGCACCGCGTCGGCATGACCCTTGGTCACCCCGTCCACCAGGTGGTCCAGGTTGCCCACGCCGCCGCTGGCGATCACGGGGATGTTGACCGCATCGGCCACCGCCCGCGTCAGGTCCAGGTTGAAGCCGATCTTGGTGCCGTCCCGGTCCATGCTGGTGAGGAGGATTTCCCCCGCCCCCCGGCGCTCCATTTCCCGCGCCCACTCCACGGCGTCCAGGCCCACGTCCTTGCGGCCGCCGTGGGTGAACACGTGCCAGCGCAGGGGCTCGCCCTCCGCCGACACCTGCTTGGCGTCGATGGCCACCACGATGCACTGGGAGCCGAAGCGGGCGGAGGCGTCGTTGATCAACTGGGGATTGGTGACGGCGGAAGTGTTGATGCTCACCTTGTCGGCGCCGGCGTTGAGCAGGCGGCGCACGTCGTCCACGCTGCGCACCCCGCCGCCGACGGTGAGGGGGATGAACACCTGGGCCGCCACGTCCTCGATGATGTGCAGGATCAGGTCCCGCTCGTCGGAGCTGGCGGTGATGTCGAGAAAGGTCAGTTCGTCGGCGCCCTGCTCGTCGTAGCGGCGGGCGATTTCCACCGGGTCGCCGGCATCCCGCAGGCCGACGAAGTTGACCCCCTTCACCACCCGGCCAGCGGTGACATCGAGACAGGGAATGATGCGCTTCGCCAGGGCCATTTACGCGCCCAGCTCGTCGGCCAGCTTCTGCGCCGCGGCGAAGTCCAGGGTGCCTTCGTAGATGGCCCGGCCGGTGATGGCGCCCATGATGCCCTCGCCTTCCACCGCGCACAGATTCTTGACGTCGTCCAGATTGGTGATGCCGCCGCTGGCGATGACGGGAATGGTCAGGGCCCGGGCCAGGCTCACCGTGGCGTCGATGTTCACGCCGGTGAGCATGCCATCGCGGCCGATGTCGGTATAGACCACGGCCTCCACGCCGTAGCCCTCGAATTTCTGCGCCAGGTCCACCACGTCGTGGCCGGTGAGCTTGGACCAGCCGTCCACCGCCACCTTGCCGTCCTTGGCGTCCAGGCCGACGATGATGTGGCCGGGGAAGGCGTCGCAGGCCTCGTGCAGGAAACCGGGGTTCTTCACCGCCGCGGTGCCGATGATGACGTAGCTGATGCCGTCGTCGAGATAGCGCTCGATGGTCTCCAGGTCGCGGATGCCGCCGCCCAACTGGACCGGAATCTCGTCCCCCACCGCATCGGTGATGGCCTTGATGGCCGCCTCGTTCACCGGCTTGCCGGCGAAGGCGCCGTTGAGGTCCACCAGGTGCAGCCGCTTGGCGCCCTGGGCCAGCCAGTGTCGGGCCATGGCCGCCGGGTCTTCGGAAAATACCGTCGCATCCTCCATCACGCCCTGCTTGAGGCGGACGCAGTGCCCATCCTTCAAATCAATCGCCGGAATGATGATCATGATCGTGTCGCGTGTCCGTGGTGAAAATTAACAGGAGCCATCCCAGGCAACGAAGTTGCCGAGAAGGGACAAACCCGCCGCCTGGCTCTTCTCCGGGTGGAACTGCACCGCGAACAGGTTGCCGCGGGCCACCGCGCTGGCGTAGGCGAAGGGGTAGTGGGTGAAGGCCGCCACCAGCTCGGGGCTGCCCGCTTCCACATAATAACTGTGCACGAAGTAAAAGCGCGCGCCGTCGGCGATGCCGTTCCACAGGGGATGGCTCATCGCCTGGTGGACCTGGTTCCAGCCGATCTGGGGCACCTTGAGCCTTTCGCCCTTGTCATCCACCATGGCCTCCGCCGGGAAGCGGCGCACCGTGCCAGGCAGGATGCCCAGTCCCGCGACGTCGCCCTCCTCGCTGTGGCCGAACAGGGCCTGCATGCCGAGGCAGATGCCGAGGAAAGGCTTGCTCGCCACCGCCTCCGCCACCGCCTGCTTGAGACCCCGGGACTCCAGCTCGCGGATGCAGTCGGGCATGGCGCCGACGCCGGGAAAGACCACCCTGTCGGCCCCCATCACCACGTCCGGGTCGCTGGTCACGGTAATGCCGGCGAAGGGCGCCACGTGCTCCAGCGCCTTCGACACCGAGCGCAGGTTGCCCATGCCGTAGTCCACTACCGCGATGGTCGTCATGATGGCTAGAGGCTGCCTTTGGTGGAGGGGGTGACGTCGCCCAGGCGCTCGTCCCGTTCCAGCGCCATGCGGAGCGCCCGGCCGAAAGCCTTGAACACGGTCTCCGCCTGATGATGGGCGTTGTCGCCCCGCAGGCCGTCCACGTGCAGGGTCACCCCGGCGTGGTTGACGAAGCCCTGGAAGAATTCCCGCACCAGGTCCACGTCGAAGTCGCCGATGCGGCCGCGGCTGAAGGGGACATCGAACACCAGACCGGGACGGCCGGAAAGGTCCACCACCACGCGGGACAGGGCCTCGTCCAAAGGCACGTAGGCGTGGCCGTAGCGGCGGATGCCCTTCTTGTCCCCCACGGCCTTGGCGAAGGCCTGGCCGAGGGTGATACCGATGTCTTCCACGGTGTGGTGGGCGTCGATGTGCAAGTCGCCCTTGGCGTCCACATCCAGGTCGATCAGGCCGTGGCGGGCGATCTGGTCCAGCATGTGGTCGAGGAAAGGCACGCCGCTGGCGAGCTTGGCCTGGCCGCTGCCGTCCAGGTCGAGGCTGACGCTCACCTGGGTTTCGAGGGTATTACGAGTGATGTTGGCGGTACGCATGATAAGCGGCGGAAACTTTCTTGCATTCTAACCCAGCATGGCCGGGGGTCAAAGGGCCTGCTGAATTTCCCTCAGGGCATGCACCAGCGCCGCGCACTGGCCGTCGGTGCCGACGGTGATGCGCAGGTAGGGCGCGATGCGGGACGGATGCTTGAAATGGCGCACGATGATGCTGCGCTCCCGCAGCCTGGCCGTCAATTCGGCGCCGTCCAAGGCGGGATGGCGGGCGAAGACGAAATTGGCGGCGGAGGGCAGCACCTCGAAACCGAGGGCCTCCAAGTCCGCCACCAGGCGTTCGCGGCTGGCAATCACCTTGCGGCAGGTATCCTCGAAATAGGCCCGGTCCTCCACCGCTGCCGCGGCGCCGGCAAGGGCCAGGCGGTCCAGGGGGTAGGAGTTGAAGCTGTCCTTCACCCGGTTCAGGGCCTCGATCAGCGCCCCGTCGCCGATGGCGTAGCCCACCCGCAGACCGGCCAGGGAACGGGACTTGGACAGGGTGTGGATCACCAGCAGATTGGGATAGCGGTTCACCAGCCTCACCGCCGACTCGGCGCCGAAATCCACGTAGGCCTCGTCCACCACCACCACCGAGTCGGTGTTGGCTTGCAACAGCCGCTCGATTTCCGCCAGGGGCAGAGCCATGCCGGTGGGGGCGTTGGGGTTGGGAAAAATGATGCCGCCGTTTGGCTGGAGGTAATCGTCGAGATTGACCGCGAATTTCTCGTCCAGGGGCAACTGGCGGTAGCGGATGCCGTACAGGCCGCAGTACACCGGATAGAAACTGTAGGTGATGTCCGGGAACAGCAGCGGCGCGTCGTGCTTCAGCAGGGCGAGGAAGGCATGGGCCAGCACCTCGTCGGAACCGTTGCCGACGAACACCTGGTGCGGCGCGACGTCGTAGAAGGCCGCCACGGCCTCCTTGAGACGTTCCCCGAGGGGGTCCGGATAAAGGCGCAGGCTATCGCCCACCTCTCCCCGCAGGGCCTCCAGCGCCTTGGGGCTGGGGCCGTAAGGGTTCTCGTTGGTGTTGAGCTTGACCAGGTTGGGCAGCTTGGGCTGCTCCCCCGGCACGTAGGGGGTCAGCTCATGGACGACGGCGCTCCAGTAGCGGCTCATGGCGAGGGCATCAATCCTTGAGGCGGTATTCCGCCGAACGGGCGTGGGCCTGCAAGCCCTCGCCATAGGCGAAGGTGGCCGCGATGCGGCCCAAGGTATTGGCGCCGTCGGCGGACACCATGATCAGGCTGGAGCGCTTCTGGAAGTCGTACACCCCCAGGGGCGAGGAGAAGCGCGCCGTGCGGGAGGTGGGCAGCACGTGGTTGGGGCCGGCGCAGTAGTCGCCGAGGGATTCGCAGGTCATGCGGCCCATGAAGATGGCGCCGGCGTGCTTGAGCTTGCCCACCCAGGCTTCCGGGTCGGCCACGGACAGTTCCAGGTGCTCCGGGGCCACCTGGTTGGACACGGCGCAGGCCTCGTCCAAGTCACGCACCTGCACCAGGGCGCCGCGGTTTTCCAGGGCGGCGCGGATGATGTCCTTGCGCGGCATCTCCTCCACCAGACGGTTCATGGCCTCGTGCACCGCGTCGATGAAAGCGGCATCGGGGGAAATCAGGATGGACTGGGCGATTTCGTCGTGCTCGGCCTGGGAGAACATGTCCATGGCGATCCACTCCGGATTGGTCTGGCCGTCGCACAGGATGAGGATTTCGGACGGTCCGGCCACCATGTCGATGCCCACCACGCCGAACACCCGGCGCTTGGCGGCAGCCACGTAGGCGTTGCCGGGACCGACGATCTTGTCCACCTGGGGCACGGTCTCGGTGCCGTAGGCCAGGGCGCCCACGGCCTGGGCGCCGCCGATGGTGAACACCCGGTCCACGCCGCACACCGCGGCGGCGGCCAGCACCAGGTCGTTGACCTGGCCGTTGGGGGTGGG
Organism: Pseudomonadota bacterium; assembly: GCA_021845865.1. Taxonomy (GTDB): domain Bacteria; phylum Pseudomonadota; class Gammaproteobacteria; order Burkholderiales; family UBA9220; genus UBA2239. Next base: position 87,056 of record JAJZVC010000003.1, read on the forward strand.
CACCACCATGATCAGTTCCTTCACCCCGGCCACCTTGGCGGGCAGGGCGTTCATCAGTACCGAGGAGGGATAGGCCGCCTTGCCGCCGGGCACGTAGAGGCCCACCCGGTCCAGGGCGGTGACCTGCTGGCCCAGCAGGGTACCGTCGGCTTCCCGGTAGCTCCAGGACTCCATCTTCTGCTTCTCGTGGTAGATCCGCACCCGCTGGGCGGAGACTTCCAGAGCCTGGCGCTGGTCGGCGGGAAGGCGCTCCAGGGCCTCCCGCAGGCGGGCCTGGGGCATTTCCAGGGCGGCCATGGAGCCGGCTTCCAGCTTGTCGAGGCGGCGGGTGTAGTCCAGCACGGCGGCATCGCCGCGATGTTTCACGTCGGCCAGGATGTCGGCCACGGTGCGGTCGACGGATTCGTCCTGGGCCCCTTCGAAGGCCAGCAGTTGCGACAGGCGGGCCTGGAAATCGGGCTCCGCGGAAGACAGGCGTTTGATGTTCAGCATGATGGGTTCGGCAAAACGGGCGGAAAGCGGGATTTTACCGGATTTGCCCGGCGCTGCGTTAGCTTAGCGGCTCTCGCGCTCCGCCACGGTCTTGGCGAAGGTGTCGATGATGGGGCGGATGCGTTCGCGCTTCAGCTTCAGGGCTGCCTGGTTCACCACCAGGCGGGAGCTGATGGGCATGATTTCTTCCACCGCCACCAAGTTGTTGGCCTTCAGGGTGCCGCCGGTGCTCACCAGGTCGACGATGGCGTCGGCCAGGCCCACCAGGGGCGCCAGCTCCATGGAGCCGTAGAGTTTGATCAGGTCCACGTGGACGCCCTTGCGGGCGAAGTGTTCCCGGGCCACCTTGGTGTACTTGGTGGCCACCTTGAGGCGGGTGCCCTGCTTCACGGTGCCTTCGTAGTCGAAGCCCGCGGGCACCGCCACCATCATCCTGCACTTGGCGATCTGCAGGTCCAGGGGCTGGTACAGCCCGGCCCCGCTGTGTTCATAGAGCACGTCCTTGCCGGCGATGCCCATGTCGGCGCCGCCGTGCTGGACATAGGTGGGCACGTCGGTGGCGCGAACGATGATCAGCCGTACTTCCGGCAGATTGGTGCCGATGATCAGCTTGCGGGAGGACTCCGGGTCCTCCTGGGGGACGATGCCCGCCGCTGCCAGGAGGGGCTTGGTTTCCTCGAAAATGCGGCCCTTGGACAGGGCGATGGTGATGCCGCTCATCAGTGGGCCCTCCGGATGCGGGCGCCGAGCTGGGACAGCTTCTCCTCGATGCACTCGTAGCCCCGGTCCACGTGGTAAATGCGGTCCACCACCGTCTACCCTGGGCGATGAGGCCGGCAATGATGAGGCTGGCCGAAGCGCGCAGGTCCGTGGCCATCACCGTGGCCCCCTGCAGTTCCTTGACCCCGCGCACCACGGCGGTGTTGCCCTCCACCTCGATGTCGGCCCCCATGCGGCGCAGCTCCTGGACGTGCATGAAGCGGTTCTCGAAAATGGTTTCGGTCATGGTGGCCGCGCCGTCGGCCACCACGTTCATGGCCATGAACTGGGCCTGCATGTCGGTGGGGAAAGCCGGATAGGGAGCGGTGCGCACGCTCACGGACTTGAGGGGGCCGGCCATTTCCAGGGAAATCCAATCCTCGCCGGCCTCGATCGTGGCCCCCGCCTCCCGCAGCTTTTCCAGCACCGCGTCGAGAATGCCGGGGCGCATGTCCCGCAGCTTGATGCGGCCGCCGGTGGCGACCGCCGCCACCAGGTAGGTGCCAGCCTCGATGCGGTCGGGCATCACCCGGTAGTCGGCGCCGTGGAGCTTTTCCACGCCGTGGACGGTAATGACGTCGGTGCCCGCCCCTTCGATCCTGGCGCCCATGGCGATGAGGCAGTTGGCCAGGTCCACCACCTCCGGCTCCCGGGCGGCGTTTTCCAGCACCGTGGTGCCATCGGCCAGGGCGGCGGCCATCATCAGGTTCTCGGTGCCGGTGACGGTCACCAGGTCCATGAAGATGCGGGCGCCCTTGAGGCGGTTGGCCTTGGCCACCACGTAGCCGTGCTCGATGTCGATCTCCGCCCCCATGGCCTGGAGGCCCTTGATGTGCAGGTTCACCGGGCGCATGCCGATGGCGCAGCCGCCGGGCAGGGACACCCGGGCCTGGCCGAAGCGGGCCACCATGGGGCCCAGCACCAGGATGGAGGCGCGCATGGTCTTCACCATCTCGTAAGGCGCCTCCAGGTGATCCACCTTGGCCGCCCGCAGTTCCACCCCCAGCCGGTCGTCCACGGACACGTCCACCCCCATCTGGCCCAGGAGGGACAAGGTGGTGGTGACGTCCTTGAGATGAGGCACATTGCCGATGCGCAGCGGCTCGGCGGTGAGCAGGCCGGCGCAGAGGATGGGGAGGGCGGCGTTCTTCGCGCCGGAGACGCGGATTTCCCCATCCAGGGGAATCCCGCCGTTGATGACCAGCTTATCCATTAATTACAGTGCTTTCGGTTGTCAGGCTTTGGCGGTTTCCAGCAACTGCTGGAGCTCGCCCTTTTCGTACAGTTCCTTGGTGATGTCCGCGCCGCCGATCAGCTCGCCGTTGATGTAGAGCTGGGGGAAGGTGGGCCAGTTGGCGTAGTACTTGAGATTGTCGAAAATCTCCGGGTCCATCAGCACGTTCACGGCGAAGAACTCCGCGCCGCAGGCACGCAGGGCCTGGGCCGCGACGTTGGAAAAGCCGCACTGGGGAAACTGCGGCGTGCCTTTCATGAACAGCACCACGGGGTGCTGGGTGACGATCTGGCGAATGCGCTCGAGAACCTGTTCGTTCATGGTCAAACTCCTATTGTTCGCCCTTGAGATCGACGTCGCCTTGCAATTCGGCCTGCAGCTTGCGCCAATCCTCGGGAGTGAAGGTTTTCATCGACAGGGCGTGGATTTCCCCGCCCATCCGGTCGCCCAGCGCCTTGTACACCAGCTGGTGCTGCCTCACCATGCCCTGGCCGGTGAATTCGGCGCTGACGATGACGGCCTGGAAATGCTGGCCGTCGTCCCCCTCCACCTGGACGTAGTCGCAGGCGAGATTGTCTTCGATATAGCTTTTGATCTGGGCCGCGGTGACCATCTTGGAAGCCTCTTATTTCCTCAGCTTGTAGCCGCTCCGGAGGAGCTGCAAAGTCGCTAATGATAATGCCAAATAGCAGACGGCGACAATCAACAATCCCTCCGCCGGCGAAACGTCCGACACGCCGAAGAAACCGTAGCGGAAGCCGTCGATGAGGTAGAAAAACGGGTTGTAGCGCGACACCGCCTGCCAGAAGGGCGGCAGGGAATGGATGGAATAGAACACCCCGGAGAGGAAGGTCAGGGGCACGATGATGAAGTTCTGCACCGCCGCCATTTTGTCGTAATCGTCCGCCCACAGGGAGGCAAGGATGCCCGCCGCCCCCAGCACGGCGCAGCCCAGCACGGCGAAAGCCAGCAGCCAGAAAGGATGCGCCAAGGGCAGATCGGCGAACCACAGGCCGCCCACGCCCACGCCCAGCCCCACCACCAGGCCGCGCACCACCGAGGCCGCGACGTAGGCGGCATAGAATTCCCAATAGGCGAACGGCGGCAGGAGGATGAAGACGATGTTGCCGGTCATCTTCGACTGGATCAGGCTGGAGGAGCTGTTGGCGAAGGCGTTCTGCAGCATCGCCATCATCACCAGGCCAGGAACGAGAAAGGCCGTGTACGACACGCCGGGATAGACGTGGACATGGGCTTCCAGCACGTGGGAGAAAATCAGCAGATAGAGGAGCGTGGTCACCAGGGGCGAGAGGATGGTCTGCAGGCTCACCTTGAAAAAGCGCAGCACCTCCTTCAGGAACAGGGTATAGAGGCCCGTCATTTCACCAGCTCCAGGAACACCTCCTCCAAATCGGGCTTGACCACTTCCAGGTCCCGCACCGCCACCCCCGCCTCCCGCAGGGACGCCAGCACCCCCTCCAGTTCGCCGCAGCTCTGGAGCGCCAGCCGGAACATCTCCCCCTCCGCCGCGCACAGGCGGGCGCGGAGCGCTTCCGGCAGCCGGGGCGGGTCGAGGCGCAGGGCCACCTGGCTGGTGGCGTGGCTGGCGAGGAGGTTGGCGGTGGTATCGAGAGCGATGATCTGCCCCTGCTTCAGCAGGGCGATGCGCTGGCACAGGGTTTCCGCCTCTTCCAGGTAGTGGGTGGTGAGGACGATGGTGTGCCCCTCCCGGTTGAGGCGGCGGATGAATTCCCACAGGCTCTGGCGCAGCTCCACGTCCACCCCGGCGGTGGGCTCGTCCAGCACCACCACGGCCGGCTTGTGGACCAGGGCCTGGGCCACCAGCACCCGCCGCTTCATGCCGCCGGAGAGATTGCGCACGTAGGCGTCGGCCTTGTCGGCGAGGCCCAGGTTTTCCAGCAGTTCGTCGATCCAGGCGTCGTTGCGGCGAATGCCGAAGTAGCCGGACTGGAAGCGCAGCACCTCGCGCACGGTGAAGAAGGAATCGTATACCAGCTCCTGGGGCACCACGCCGAGGGCGCGCCGCGCCTGGCGGTAGTCGTCCACCACGTCGCGCCCCATCACCGCCAGACGGCCGGAAGTGGCCCGGGACAGCCCCGCCAGGAGGCTGATGAGGGTGGTCTTGCCGGCGCCGTTGGGCCCCAGCAAGGCGAAGAACTCCCCCTGCTCCACCGTCAGGTCGATGCCGCGCAGGGCGTGCAGGTCGCCGAAGCGCTTGTGCACCGACTGGACGTGAAGAGCGGGAATCATCGTGGCATGGGCTCCGAAACGAGCGCGGCGGGTTTCCCCGCCGCGTCGTCCATCTTCTCTAAACTCAGGCGCCTTCGGCCTGCTGCAGGACGTCCGTGACGCCGTACAGGTTGGCCAGGCTCAGCAGGTTGGCCGGCAGGTTGACGAAGCGCAGGCTCTGGCGGCCGTTGCCGCGGCGCAGCCACTCCAGCATCAGGCTGACGGCGGAGGAGTCCACCTCGGTCACGCCGCTGAAGTCCACGGTCACTTCGCCACCGCCAAAGAGCACCCCGCCTTCCTCCAGCAAGGACACGGCGTTGTCCTTGACGACGGGGCCGGTGAGGCGGAACAGGTTGCCGTCCCGAATCAGGGTGGAGGCCGCCATTACAGCTTCTTGGTGTGGGCCTGCTTGCCGCTGTCGTCGGCGGCGTTCTTCTCCGCCAGCTTCTTGATCAGGCCGTCGATGCCGGACTGGCGGATTTCATTGTTGAACTGGCCGCGGTAGGTGGTCACCAGGCTGGCATTGGCGATATCGATGTCATACACCTTCCAGCCCTGGGGGGTCTTCCACATGCTGTAATCCACCGGAATCGGCTCGCCGCCGGGCTGGATGATGAGGGTCTTCACCGTCACGTCGGTATCGCCGGACTGGGCGTTGAGCGGCTTGTAGTCCACGGTCTGGTTCTTGTAGTTGGACAGGGACACGGCATAGGTGCGCACCAGCAGGGAACGGAACTGGTCCGTCAGCTGTTTCTGCTGGTCGGGGGTGGCGGTACGCCAGTTCTTCCCCACCGCCAGCTGGGTCATGCGGGTGAAATCGAAGTGGGGCAGAACCTTGGTTTCCACCAGGTCGAAAATCTTCTTCCGGTTGCCGTTCTGGATGTCCTTGTCCTTCTTGAGAACGGTCAGGACCTCCTGGGAAACCTGCTTCACCAGGGCATCGGGCGCCACGTCGGCGGCCATCAGGCTGTGGCTGAAAAACCCCGCCACCAAAAAAGCAAAAAGTCGTTTCATCGTTTCAACCCCTATTTCTTGTTGCTGTCGCTTTCAGAAGCCTTGTTGTACATGAACTGGCTGATCAGCTTCTCCAGTACCACGGCGGACTGGGTAATCTGGAACTTGTCGCCGTTCTTCAACATCTGGTCATCGCCTCCGGCATCCAGGCCGATGTACTGCTCGCCTAGCAGGCCGGAGGTCAGGATGCTGGCGGAGGTATCCTTGGGAAACTTGAAGCGGCCGTCGATTTTCATCACCACGTCGGCTTCGTAGCGTTCGTTATCGAATTTGATTTCGGACACCCTGCCCACCACCACCCCGGCGCTTTTCACCGGCGCGCGCACCTTGAGGCCGCCGACGTTGTCGAAATAGGCGTGAAGGGTGTAGCCATTGGTCACGGAAAAACCGCTCATGTTCCCCACTTTCATGGACAGGAACAAAAGTCCGGCGAAACCCGCCGCCACGAAGACACCCACCCACAAATCCATTTTCGTACGTTCGATCAATTTATTCTCCTTGCCCTCAGGATGTGAACATCAGGGAGGTCAAAATGAAATCCAGGAACAAAACCATCAGCGACGACGTCACCACGGTACGGGTGGTCGCCCGCGACACGCCCTCGGCGGTCGGCTTGGAATCGTAGCCCTCCAGCAGGGCGATGGCGGTTACCGCCACGGCGAAGACGAAGCTCTTGATGACGCCGTTGAGGATGTCCTCGTGGAAATCCACCGAGGACTGCATCTGGGACCAGAAGGACCCCTCGTCCACGCCGATCAGCACCACGCCGACGATATAGCCGCCGAACACGCCCATGGTGCTGAACAGGGCCGCCAGCAAGGGCATGGAAATCACGCCGGCCCAGAAGCGGGGGGCCACCACGCGGGCGACGGGCTCCACGGCCATCATTTCCATCGCCGACAGCTGTTCGGTGGCCTTCATCAGGCCGATTTCGGCGGTGATGGCGGTGCCGGCGCGGCCGGCGAACAGCAGGGCGGTCACCACCGGCCCCAGCTCCCGCACCAGGGACAGGGCCACCAGGATGCCCAGGGCCTGCTCGGAACCGTATTTTTCCAGGGTGTTGTAGCCCTGCAGGCCGAGCACGAAGCCGACGAACAGGCCCGACACCATGATGATGACCAGGGACAGGACGCCGATGGAGTACAGCTCCTTCAGCACCAGCTGGAAGCGCTTGAAGCTCTCGCCGGAGTACAGCAGGGTCAGCAGGAACAAGCGGGCGCCGTAGCCCAGCCGCCAGACGCTGCTGATGGCGTAGTTGCCCAGGTAGCGCAGAACCCCCGTCAATGCGTTCATCCTCGCGCCTCCACTTGCAAATCGCGGGCGATGGGGTCCGCGGGATAATGGAAGGGCACCGGGCCGTCGATTTCACCGTAAATGAACTGGTGCACGAAGGGCAGCTCGGTGTTGCGGATTTCGTCCGGCGTCCCCTGGGCGACGATCTGGCCATTGGAGACGAAATAAATGTAATCCACGATCTGCAGGGACTCCTGCACGTCGTGGGTCACCATGATGGAGGTGGCGCCCAGGGCGTCGTTCAGGCGCCGGATCAGGTTGCCCGTCACGCCGAGGGAAATCGGGTCGAGGCCGGTGAAGGGCTCGTCGTACATGATCAGCATCGGGTCCAGGGCAATGGCCCGGGCCAGGGCCACCCGGCGCGCCATGCCGCCGGAGAGGTCGGCGGGCATCAGCTTGTGGGCGCCGCGCAATCCCACCGCGTTGAGCTTCAGCAGCACCAGGTCGTGAATCATGGATTCGGTGAGGTTGGTGTGCTCCCGCAGGGGAAAGGCCACGTTGTCGTACACGGACAAATCGGTGTACAGGGCGCCGAACTGGAACAGCATTCCCATGCGCCGGCGCAAGGCGTACAGCTCCTTGTGGGACATCTCGTTGACCACTTCGCCGTCCACCTTCACGGTGCCGCTGTTGGGCTTGAGCTGGCCGCCGATGAGGCGCAGCAAGGTGGTCTTGCCGGAGCCGGAGCCGCCCATGATGGCCACCACCTTGCCCCGGGGAATGGACAGATTTATCCCCGTGAGAATCGGGCGGCGATCGTAGGTAAAGTGCAGATCCTTGATTTCGACCAGGTTATCTGACGACATGAACACGCAACTGGGTTTCCGGGCAAACGGTCATTTTAAACTAGGCGGTGTGAATTGCAAGCTGACCATTCGGTCAGCCTGGCCGGTAGCGGGTCGGGTCCGCCACGCCCGCAGCGGCAAAGCCCTGGCGGCGCAGGCGGCAGGAGTCGCACACCCCGCAGGCGCGGCCCTCCCCGTCGGCCTGGTAGCAGGAGACGGTGAGGCCGTAGTCCACCCCCAGTTCGCTGCCGCGGCGGATGATCTCCGCCTTGCTCCAATGGATGAGAGGCGCCCGGATGCGCACGGGCTTGCCCTCCACCGCCGACTTCAGGGCCAGGTTGGCCATGCGCTCGAAGGCCTCGATGTATTCCGGACGGCAGTCGGGATAGCCGGAATAGTCCACCGCGTTGGCGCCGATGAAGATGCTCTCGGCCTCCAGCACTTCCGCCCAGGCCAGGGCCAGGGAGAGCATGATGGTGTTGCGGGCGGGGACGTAAGTAACGGGAATGCCCTCGCCGGGCTCGGTGGGCACGGCGATATCCTTGTCGGTCAGGGCCGAGCCGCCGAAGGCCGCCAGGTCCAGCTTCACCACCCGGTGCTCCACCGCCCCCAGCGCCGCCGACACCCGTTCGGCCGCCTGCAGTTCCGAACGGTGGCGCTGGCCGTAGTCCAGGCTCAGGGTGCGGCACTCGTAACTGTCCTTCAGCGCCAGGGCCAGGGTGGTCGCCGAATCCAGGCCGCCGGACAGCAGCACCACCGCTTTCTTATTTGCCTCGCGCATCGCTCCACAACACCTTGTGCAATTGCATCTGAAAACGCACCGGCAGCCGATCCCGTAGAATCCACTCCGCCAGCGCCGTGGGATCGAGCCGCCCCGGCACGGGAGAGAACAATACCGGGCAGCGCCCGGTGAGCCCCTTCTCCCGCAGCAGGGCCCGTGCCCAGCGGTAGTCGGCCTCGTCGCACAGGACGATCTTCAACTCGTCCCCGGCCTTGAGCAGCTCCAGATTGTCCCAGTGGTTGCTTTCCACCTCGCCGGAGCCAGGAGTCTTGATATCCAGGATCACCGA
>JAJZVC010000004.1 GCA_021845865.1 Pseudomonadota bacterium
TTATCCCATCATCCCGGCCCGCTGGCGATGGTTTATCGTTTCCGCAACGGTTCGAGCAGGGCGGCCAAGCCGTTGTGGTCCAGCTCCTGCATCAATGCCAGCAGGCGGCCGATTTCTCCCGAAGGGACGCCTTCGCGGGCGAACCAGTTGAGGTAATTCCCGGGCAAATCCGCGATCACGCGCCCTTTATATTTACCGTAAGGCATGGTGCGCGTAACCAAGCGTTGCAAATCTTCGGGGTTCATGACCGTGCTTTCTACCAAGGAAGGCACGTCCTGTCAAAACCCCCTAAACGGTCTGGACATCGGACAACAGCCACGCCCGCGCATCGTCGAGGTTGAAAAAAACCCGCCCGATAATGCCCCGGCTCCCCGCCAGGAATTCGCCGAGGAGATTATTGTGATCGGCGTGACGATCAAAGAAGGCGATTTTAACGCCCAGCAATTCTTCCGGAACATTGCTGATCAAGCGCACCATGTCTTCATCCGGAATGGCATTAGGAAAATCTTCTTCCACCAGCAGCCGCTTATGGCCGAATCGCCAGCATTCCTGACCGATTTCGCGCCAATAGGCAATGGAAATCTCCAGGCTATCCATCACGCCGGAAACGAACGCATACAGGTAGGACTCGTAATGCCTGAATTCCAATTGATAGGGCTTAATGCGGTCCATGGCCTCCCCCCGGCTATCTATCGTTATCGTTTTTTTCATCATGGGCACCACGGAATCGACCGTCAATCCGTAGAAGCCACAATAGCCTACCGCGCGCCAAAGAGCAGAATCCGCCCCTCTGACAATCCTGGCTTTTGCTTTCCCTCCCGGCTAAACTGCACTAACCTCCGATTCCGAATCCCCCGCCCACTATCGAACAATTGGGGACCCACATGAAAAAACTGCTTTTTCTCGTCTTGTTCTGGCTCTCCGCCGGCCAAGGTCTTGCCGAGACTTACTCGTTTGGCGTCGTGCCCCAGTTCGAGCAGCGCAAGACTTTTGCCATCTGGAAGCCCATCTTGGATGAACTGGAAAGGCGAACCGGCTACACCTTCGACCTGGTAACCACCCCCACCATTCCGGCCTTTGAAAAGCTCTATAACGCCGGTTCCATGGATTTCGCCTACATGAATCCCTACTACATGGTGGAAAACCCCCAGGGCTACATCCCTCTGGTCCGGGATCAAAAACCAATCATCGGCATCCTCGTGGTCCGCAAGGACTCGCCCTACCAGTCCCCGGCCGACCTGGCCGGCAAGGAAATCGCCTTCCCCTCTCCCAATGCCATCGGCGCCAGCCTGCTGCCCAGGGCCGACCTGGCTCGTCAGTTCCACATCAGTTTCGTGCCCCGCTACGTCAAGTCCCACAGTTCCGTCTATCTCCACGTGGCCCAGGGCATTACCGCAGCGGGCGGCGGCGTCGAGAAAACCCTGGAGGAACAGCCGGACAATATCCGGAGCAGTCTGAAGGTCCTCTATACCACCCGGGCGGTTCCTTCCCACCCCATTTCGGCCCATCCTCGGGTACCGAAGAAAGTCCGCGATGCCGTCCAGCGGGCGTTGCTGGCCATGGCGGCCACGCCGGAAGGCAAGGCGCTGCTGGACGAAATCCCCATGACCCAACCCATCGCCACCTCCGCCAAGGATTACGAGGTAATGCGGGGGTTTGGCCTGGAAGACATGTTCCAGCGAGAGGCTCCCTAAGGAACGATGGCAGAAGTGAAATTTCCCTGCTCCCGCTGCAGAAGTCTTCGGCTCAAGCTATTCGCTCCACTGGTCATTGTCTTCCTGGCATTGCTGGCCTACGTGCAGTGGGTATGGATGCCCCAATCCATCCAGTACAGCAAGGACTTCTACCACCGGATGCAGGACAAGCAGCTCCTCAATATCGGCGAGGGCCTGGTTCCCTTGATCCTGGCGGACCAGCTGGCGGAAATCCACGCCTCCCTGGATGCCTTCAAGCGTGAGAATCCGGACTGGCTCAATCTGGAGCTGTTCAATGCCAAAGGACAGCGGCTTTATCCTTTGGAAACTCCGGCCACTCCCGCCAATGACCCGGATATCGACGTCCACCAGCGCCAAATCATGCTTGAAGGCCACCCCTTGGGCCTGCTGCGCGTCACCGAAACCCATCAGCATCTTCTTGCCAGCATCCGTGCCGCTCACCACCACCTGCTGCTGGTGTTGCTGGTGGCGCCCATTCTCTTTTTCATCATGCTGGCCATCCTCCTGGAGGCGGCCATCATCAGGCCGATGGCCAAACTGGCCGAGGCTTCCCACAAATTGGCGGAAGGGAAGTTCGATACCGAACTTCCGCGCGACAGGGGCGATGAAGTCGGCGAACTGGTAAACAGCTTCGCCGCCATGCGGGAGGAAATCCGCCAGAACCAAACTGCCCTGCGCAAGGAAATCCATGACCGGCAACAGGCCGAAGAGGACCTGATTGTCCTCAACAATAGCCTGGAAGAGCGCGTCCGGGACGAAGTGGCAAAGAACCGGCAAAAAGACCTGCTGCTGATCCAGCAGTCCCGCCTGGCCGCCATGGGGGAAATGGTGCACAACATCGCCCACCAATGGCGCCAGCCCCTCAATGCGCTGGCCCTGGTGATCCGCAACATCAAGGACGATTACGAGTTCGGCGAACTGGGGCAGGAATCCCTCGACCACGCGGTGAACAGCGCCCAGAACCTGCTGAACCGGATGTCCACCACCATCGACGATTTCCGTGATTTCTTCCGTCCGGATCAGGAAAAGAAACTGTTCAACGTGGCCGATGCCGTTCGGCAAGCGGCCAGCATCATGGAAGCCTCCTACCGCAACAATCACATCTCCCTGGAAATGGCCCTGCCGGAAGACTTGATCGTGGACGGCTTCCCCTCCCAGTACAGCCAGGCGGTGCTCAACATCCTGGCCAATGCCAAGGAAATCATCCAATCCCGTAAAATAGACCCTGGCCTGGTGCGCGTCAGCCTGGAAGCAGCCGACGGCTTCGCGGCCCTGACGATTGAGGATAATGCCGGAGGCATTGCCGACGACGTCCTGCCCAAGGTGTTCGACCCTTACTTCACCACCAAGGAACAGGGCAGCGGAATCGGCCTCTATATGACTAAAATGATTATCGAACGGAACATGGAAGGCCGTGTCGCCGCCGCCAATTCAGCCAGCGGCGCGCGGTTCACGATCTCCGTTCCCCTTCAACCCGCTCCCGGAAAGACCGCCGGGAAGGATGTCCATGATGAATGACACTGCCGAACAATCCATCGATCTGGAGTTCCTCAAGACGCTCACCATCCTCTACGTGGAGGACGACCCGGAAATCCGCGACCTGCTGTCCCATTTTCTCGCGCGGCGGGTAAAGCAGCTCGACATGGCGGTGAACGGCCAGGAAGGCCTCGACGCCTTCAACCTGAACCGCTACGACGTGGTGGTCACCGACATCAAGATGCCGGTGATGGACGGCCTTGAAATGGCGGAGCACATCAAGAAAAGCCCCAACCACGAAGTCCCCATTATCGTCATCACCGCCTACAGCGACCGGGACTACCTGCTCCGCGCCATCGACCTGGGCATCGACCGCTACGTCACCAAGCCCATCGACGCCGACATGCTGCTGGCCGCCATCTACAAAAGTGCGCGGGCCCGCTTCAATCAGCTGGAAGTGGCGCGGGCCCGGGAACAGGTTCTGGATACTCTGCAACAGACCGTGAACGTGCTCTCCCGCGCCATCGAAATGCGCGATCCCTATACCGACGGCCACCAGAAGCGTGTCTCCCTCCTTGCCGCCGCCATCGCCGAGGAAATGGGGCTACCGGAGGAAAGGGTAACGGGCATCCGCGTCGGCGGCATGATCCACGATATCGGCAAAATCCACATACCGACGGAAATCCTCAGCAAGCCAGGAAAATTGAACCCTCTGGAATTCGATATCATCAAGACCCACAGCGAGGCCGGCTCGGATATCCTGAAGGAAACCACCTTCCCCTGGCCCATCGAACAGATGGTCCGCCAGCACCACGAAAAACTCGACGGTTCCGGCTACCCGGGGGGATTGAAAGGCGAGGACATCCTGCTCGAGGCGCGCATCATCGCCGTGGCGGACGTCATCGAAGCCATGAGTTCCCATCGTCCCTATCGCCCCGCCCTGGGCATGGATGCCGCCCTGGAGGAAATTCGCCGCCACCGGGGCACCCTTTATGACGAGAATGTAGTCGACAGCTGCCTGCGCGTCATCGAAAAACACGGCAGCCACTTTTTCGAGACCTGAGCCAGGGCGCGGGGAAAACAAAAGGGCAGCTCCCTGGCTGCCCTTTGTTGTATTCCCGCTCAAGCCTCAACGGAAGATTTTCACCATCCATTCACCGGTCTTCAGCAAGTGGCCGAGGGACACGCCGCTCAAGGGCCACTCCCGCAGCACCGCGTCCAGACCCGTGCCCGCCGCCGGCTCGGAATGCTTCAAGCAGGTATAGGCAAAACACAACTCGCCGTTTCGGGTATACCCCTTCACGCCGTGGCCGTTCGCCTCGATTCGTTCCGGCACCACGATGGCGTCGGACTCCAGGCCGCACGCCTTGACGGTGGTATTCAGAACACTGGCGGTGGTATTGATCGTCGCCGCTGTCATTTCTTGCCTCCTTTCGCCTTCACTGCCGCCTTGGCCTTGCCTTGCGGCGCTTCCTCGGCTTCCTGTTCCCCCAGATACTGGTCCACATACTCCCTCATATGAGCCCGCAACACCTGGCTCGCCGTCAGGTCGTTCTGCTTGCAGGCCTTCTCGAAAGCCTTTTTCAGGTTCTTGCCGACGCGGATTTGCAGAAACACTTTTTTATCGCCATCCGCTCCCATCAGCCTTCCTCCCTTATTATTCAACCGTGACTAAGCGCATATTGTAGTGACAACGTAGTGAAAATCAACCCCCTCGCGACTCTGCTTTCTTTCCCATACAATGGGTTGCAGTTTTTTTTAAATCAGTTTCAGAAAATTGAACAATTACCGAAGGACATCATAAACTTTTGAAGATACAAGTTGAATTCGGTATACTGCGCCCACATAAACTTGCGAACCAGCGGAAAGTTGCAAGACCTGCCCCTGCATGCACGCTTCATCCATCACCCAGTCCCGGCATCCCCGGGCACACCGCCATGACCTTTGCTGATCTCGGCCTGTCGCCTGAAATTCTGAAAGCCATCGCCGACCAAGGCTACACCGAGCCGACGCCCATCCAGGCCCAGGCCATTCCGGTGGTGCTCGAAGGCCGCGACATCATGGCCGGCGCCCAGACCGGCACCGGCAAGACCGCCGCCTTCACGCTCCCGCTGCTGCAGCGCCTCCTCCCCTTCGCCAATGCCAGCACTTCTCCGGCCATGCACCCGGTACGGGCCTTGATCCTGACCCCGACGCGGGAGTTGGCCATGCAGGTGGAAGAAAGCGTCAAGACCTACGGCAAATATCTCCCCCTGCGCACGACCGCCGTTTACGGTGGAGTCAACATCACCCCCCAAACAGAAGCCCTGCGCCGCGGCGTGGAAGTGCTCGTGGCGACGCCGGGCCGCCTCCTGGACCACCTCCAGCAAAAATCGGTGAACCTGTCCCAGGTGAGCTTCCTCGTTCTCGACGAAGCGGACCGCATGCTGGACATGGGCTTCATCCCGGACATTCGCCGCATCCTCGCCCTGATGCCGCCGAGGCGCCAGAACCTGCTGTTCTCCGCCACCTTCGCTCCGGAAATCAAGAAGCTGGCGGATACCCTTCTCACCGCCCCGGTGACCATCGAAGTGGCACGGCGCAACAGCGCGGCCGAAACAGTCACCCAGTCGGTCTATCTGGTCGAGGAGAAAAAGAAGCGGGATGTCCTGACCAACCTGATCCGCACCCACAACATGCGCCAGGTTCTGGTATTCACCCGCACCAAGCTGTCCGCCGAGCGCCTGTTCCGCCAACTGGAACGGGACGGCATCGCCAGCGCCGCCATCCACGGCGACAAGAGCCAGATTCAGCGCACCCAGGCCCTGAACGACTTCAAGGAAGGAAAGATCGTCGCCCTGGTGGCCACCGACGTGGCGGCCCGCGGCCTGGACATCGACGAACTGCCCCACGTCATCAACTACGAGTTGCCGCCGGTGCCGGAAGACTACGTCCACCGCATCGGCCGGACTGGCCGCGCCGGCGCCACGGGGGATGCCCTCTCCCTGGTCAGCCCCGAGGAAAACAAATTCCTGGCGGAAATCGAGCGGATTCTCAAACGCACCCTGCCCCGGGAGACGCCTCCCGAGACCGGTGCCAGTTTCCGCAGCAAGCGCCATCCCGTGGCGCATTCCGCCCACGCCGAAGAAGTCAACGCGGAGCCCTCCGCCCTCTTCGACACCCAGCTCCTCCCGGAACAGAAAGCGCCCCCCCCTGCCACGGCCAGGAAACCGCCCCAGCTTGCCGCCTTGCTCGGCGGCATCCCCTGGAAGCGCGACTGACAACCTAAAGCCCCTCAGCCGTTGCTGAAGCGTATCGGCTGAGCGCCTTTCGGGCGTTGAAAGAAGAGATAGTTGGTAAAGGCCCGGTATTCCTCGATGACGCCGGGGCGTTTCAGGGAAAAGCGGATGGAGAAGGGGATCGTCACCACCTCCTCCCCCGCGACGCAGCCTTCGCATACCGGCGTGGCGCCGACTCCGACGGCAATCGCCCCTGCCGGCATGCGATACCCCCCCCGATTCAGGCATTGGGCGAAACGATCCAGGGACAAAAGCTCGACCTCCCGCATGGCCATCCCCGGCACATTCGCCATGAGCGTCACCTTCTCGCTGCAAGCCAGCTTCTCGGGCTGGTTCAGGAATCCCGCTTGAACATAGGCCTCCTTGAGCAGCAGCGTCGTCCGGTCGCCGTTCTCCACATGCAGCAGCAATGGCCGCGACAGATCGAGCATCGCCCGGGCATGGATAGCGCCTAAATCCCCCCCCGCCGCCGCCAAGGGCAGCAGCGTCAGCAGCCAGAGAAACCGGCGCGCCTGGCGCATGGAGCCGCTCTCAGCGCTCGAACAGCGCCACGGATTCCACGTGGGCGGTATGGGGGAACATATTCGCCACGCCAGCCGCTTTCAGCCGATACCCCTGGGCATGCACCAGCACCGCGGCATCCCGCGCCAGGGTGGCGGGATTGCAGGAAACGTAAACAATGCGCCCAGGCGCCTCGGAACCCAGCGCCTTCACCACTTCCACCGCCCCATCCCGGGGCGGGTCAATCAACAGCTTGTCGAAGCGGCCCATGGCCGCCAGCTCCGGTTCCCCCACCTCGAACAGGTTGGCGACATGGAATTCGGCGCGGTGCGCCAGGCCGTTGAGGGCGGCATTCTCCCCGGCGCGGCGAACCAGGGCCGCGCTGCCCTCCACACCCACCACGTGGGCGCCCCGCCGGGCGATGGGAAGCGAAAAATTGCCCAGGCCGCAAAACAGGTCGCCGACGCGCTCGCCGGGACGGGGGTCGAGCAGGGCGATGGCCCGCCGCAGCAATACCCGGTTGATGAAGGGGTTCACCTGGGTGAATTCGGTGGGATGGAAGGGCATGGTCACGCCGAATTCCGGCAAGCTGTAGCTGAGCTGGGGCGCGTCCAGGGGATGAAAAGGCCGCGCCGTGTCCGGCCCCTTGGTCTGGAGGAATATCTGCACGCCGTAGTGGCCGGCGAATTCCCGCAGCAGGTTTTCGTCCTGGCCGTTCAGAGGTTCCAGGATGCGCAGGCTGAGCACGTCCACCTGCTCGCCGAGGGCGATCTCCACCTGGGGCAGCCGGTCGCGGAGGGAAAGGCGGTTGATCGTTTCCCGCAGGGGATCGATGAGGGCGGAAATCCGTGCCGGCAGGATGGGGCAGACGTGCATGTCGGCGACGAAGCTGCTGCGCTTTTCGTGGAAGCCCACCAGCACGCCGCCCTTCTTCTCCACATGGCGCACCGACAGGCGGGCCCGGTGGCGGTATCCCCAGGTGGGTCCGTAGATGGGCGGCAGCAGCTGCTCCGCTTTCACCTTGCCGATGTGCCACAGGTTGTCTTCCAGCACCCGCTGCTTTGCCGCCACCTGCGCCCCCGGCTCCAGGTGCTGCATGGAGCAGCCGCCGCAAACGCCGAAGTGGGGGCAGCCAGGCGCGGTCCGCTGGGAACTTTCCCGCAGGATGCGGGTAGCCACCGCCTTTTCATAACTGGGTTTCACCCGATAGGGCAGGCACTCCACCTCTTCACCGGGCAGCGCTCCCTCGACGAACACGGTCTTGCCCTCGACGCGGGCCACGCCCTGGCCTTCGTGGTCCAAGGACTCGATCGCCACCACGCGGGGCTCGGACTCGACTTTCACTCTCGATCTGGATCTCAATCACCACCTCTTTCCGTCCGCCAGCCGGCCAGGAATTCGCGCCAGTGGGTCTCGTCGGACTTGGCGAGAACGCCCCGCACCAGCTCGCATTCGGCATCGTAGGCGTCCCGCGTCAGCATCCCGCGCAGCAATTGGAAGCGCAAATAGACCAGATAGGTGTTGACCACGTCGGTTTCGCAGTAATCGCGGATGGCTTTCATCTCTCCCTGCTGATAGGCGTCCCACACCTTGGAGCCGTCCATTCCCAGCTTGCCGGGGAAGCCGCACAGCTGGGCCATTTCGTCGAGGGGAACGTAGGCCCGGGGCTGGTACAGGGCCAGGAGGTCCATCAGGTCCAGATGCCGGGCATGGTAGCGGCTGATGTAGTTGTTCCACTTGAAATCCCGGTCGTCGTCGCCCATGTCCCAGTAGCGGGGCGCCTGGACGCCGTGGACGAGGGCCCGGTAATGAAGCACCGGCAAGTCGAAGCCGCCGCCGTTCCAGGAGACGAGCTGGGGGGTGTACTTCTCGATGCCCTCGAAGAAGCGCCGGATCAGTTCCCCTTCGCCGTCCTCCAAACTCCCGAGGGACCACACGCGGAAATTGTCCTTGTCCCGCAGCACGCAGGAAATGGCCGCCACGCGCTGGAGGTGGAGGGGCAGGAAATCGCTGCCGTTGCTCTGGCGGCGCTGCTGGAAGGCGAGCTGTGCCACCTGGCCGTCGTCCATCCCTTCCAGGCCGTTGAGCCTGCGCAGGCCACCGACATCGGGGATGGTTTCGATATCGAAAACCAGGACCGGGATCATTTCTGGACCCAGGCGCCGTTCGGTTTCTGGTACCACCATCCCGGCCGTGCCCGCTCGATCCAGCGCTGGGCAAACGTATCGCGCACTTCCTGTTCCCACTCGGGGTGGCCGTTGGCCCGGGCGATTTCCCGATACAGGGCATGGCGGTCCTGGTTGTCGTCCGCCACCAGGGCGCTTACCGCTTGCCGCTGGTCGAGGGGAATGAGCGACGCATCGCGCACCGCCAGCATGCCGTCCCAGGTCAGGCCCACGGCGCCACTGGCAAGATATTCCCGCAGGTCATGAAAATGGTTGTGCAGGTCTTGCCGAATCTGCTGAATGGCCGGCGTGTTGATCTGCAGGTCGGCGGCCGCCAAGACGGAGGTTGACGCCAGCGCGAGCGCGCCGGCCGCGAACAAACGGATCAGGCGGTTCATGGCTTGTCCTCCCCTTTCGATTGAACGGGCTGGCCGGCAGGTTTCGCGGCATCGCCGCCCTGGGGCTGCTTCAGCTGCCAGACCTCGTCGATGATCTTGTCCGCCGCTTTTTCCGCCGCCGCGGCCGGGAAATAGATATTGATGGTGACGCAGCCGGCCAATAGGCCGAGCATCGCCAGAGACAGCAGCAATTTGTTCATGTCCTCACTCCACGATGGGTTTGACGTTTCCCTGGATGACCCGCTCCAGGCGTCCCAACAGTTCGTCCCAGCCCACGTAGCGATTGTAACCGATTACCGTAATGGCCGGGATGCCGCCGCCCTTGACGATGACGTAACCGTGGGGCGCCGCCTCGACGCCGTCCATGGTGCACACGCCGTTGCGCAAAACGCAGGAAAGACCGATGCGGCTGTAGCCGAACTGGTCGAGAAAGCGCAGGAAGCTGCGCTGAATCGCCGCTCCCGCTCCGGCGCCGCCGAGGGAGGAAATATTCTGTACCGCCCGCTGGGAAATCTGCCGCGGGTAATCGCCGGGACTGCTCGCCACCCGGGCATCGAATTTCACCGGCTGCCAATTGGACAGCTCCAGGCCGCTGACGGTGGCGTCAACGCGCCCGGTGATGCTGCCGAAGGAAAAGGTGCGGGTCAGCAAGTCCAGGTCCAGGCCGCGCATGTCCAGGTCGGCGTAGAGGCGCGGCGCCCGTCCCAGAGGCTCCACCAGGCTGAGGTTCTTCACCACCGCCGTGCCATCGAAGGCGCGCACCAGGAGTACTCCGTCCACCCGCACCTGGTGGCCGTCGTAAATGGCCGCCGGCAACACGCCGGACAGGCTGCCGAACATTTTCGGCCACCCCAGCGCGGCGGACAGGCGCTCCATGGAAATCGGCGTCACCCCCCCGCCGAAGCGCCAGTTCCACATTCCGCCGCGCCGCTCCGCCTGGAAACCGTTCACGGTCAAACGGCCGTCCAGCACCGGCAGCGACAAATCCGGCAATGCCACCTGCCAGCCTTTCATTTTCACCGGCACCTGGATGGCGCCAAAAGGGATATCGAAGAAATGCCCGCCGCCAAAGGCCAGCTTGCCTTCGTTTTCCTGCCCCTCCTCCCAAGGCAGCCGCAGGTTCACGCCGTCGATGGCGAAACGGCGATCGCGGTCTTTCAGGGACGTTTCCCGCAGCGCCACGTCGAAAACGCGCGTGGCCTCGTCGCGGTAGCGCCAGCGCAAATCGCCGCTGCCGCGCACATCCAGGTTGGCCAGGGCTCCCTTCTCCAGCCAGGGCTTGAGAATCAGCCGATAAAGGCCGTCCAGGTCCAGCCCGGTCGCGGCCAACTCGAAATCCGTCAACGCCCCCTTGTGCCAGCGGCCAGCGACGCGGGCGCTGCCCACGCCGGCCAACTCCAGCTTGCCATGGGTCACGCTCAGCCCATCCGGGCCGATGCTCCCCTGGCCGACAAAGCGCTGGCCGCCGGAAGGAAAATAGAAGGGCCGCCAGAAAACCGCCCCTTCCCGCCAGCCAACATCGGCTGTCCAGCGCCATTCGCCGCCGCGTGGAACAGCGCTGACCAACAACCGGCCGGACAGTTTGTCTCCGGCGCGGAGGCCCGCCGCATCGCTGAACGCCAGGGCGCGGAGGCGCAAGTCTCCTGTCAGGCCCGCGGCGGAAAAGGACACCGTCCCCTCCAGCCTTCCTCCCGCCGGGCGGGGCCAGTCGACCGGAAACCAGCCGGCCAGGCGGGCAGGATTGGCATTCGCCAAATCGACCTTCGCCTCCCAAGCGTTATCGGCCTGGCTCGCGCCGATTCGCCAAGTCTCGCCGGAAGCCGGGAAAAGCCGCGCTTCCAGGCGATGCCGCGCCGCCCAGTAAGTAAAGCTCAGGGGCAGCTTGTCTGCCGCCTGCAGCTCGCCCCGGTCGCACGAAATCGCGGCAAGGTCGGCATGGAAAACGGGGCAAACGAGGCGAACGTTGCGCCAGGTCTTGCCGAAGATGCGGATTTCCCCGACCTCGCCGTCCATGCCGCGCTCCCCCCAATGCAGCGTCAAATCGCGGGCGGCAAACCCCGCGCCGGCGATGGCCCCGATGGAGAAGGAGAGGTCGGCGGCGACGGCGGCCGGAGCAACGGCTGCCGCCAGAAGCAGCGCGAGACGGAGAAGGAAGGCTTTCATCGCCCGACGGAGGGCAGCGGGAAATAGGGATCGAACAGGTAACGGATTTCCGCCAGGGAGTCCTCGACGGAATAGGGCACCATTTTCGCCAGCAGGTCGAGGAGCACCAGGGCGTTGACCGCCGAATCCCTTTCCGACGCTGGCCGCAAACGCTCCGCCATGGCTTTGTTGACCACCCTCAAGTCATGGTAGGCGGCGATCAATCCGGCCAGTTCCCAATCCGCCGCCCTTCCTTCGCGCTGTTTGAAGTACTGGCCCAGCAGGTACATGGAAACGGCGCGGTAGACGGTTTCCTCTTCGCTCGCCATGGGCAGGTGGAAGCGGGCCATGGGTTTAAGAAAAGCGGTATAGGGGCAGCCGCTGGTGGCGACCAGCAGGCCCATGAGAGAGCTGAAAGCCCGTTGCGCGGTGGTGGACAGGTGGACGGAACGCTCCGGCAGGACGGCTTCCACCGTCACCGGATCGTGGGAAGCCACGCCGCGGCAGGCTTCAACCAGGGGCACCAGGCGCACCGCCAGGGGACAGTCGGGCACCTCCTCCGGCAAAGGGCAGTGGCCGCAGCGATGAAAAGCCAGGCGCGCCCATTCGGGCGGGCGCTTGGCCTGCCGGCGGCTTTCGAGGGCATCGCGATCCAGCTCGACATCCACCTCCGCCTCCCGCCCGGAGGCGAAACGGAACCGGTAGTGGAAGCGCAGCGCCCCGTCGGTCACGCCGGGAAGACTCCCGTGGAGAGGTAACGGTCGCCCCGGTCGCAGACGATGGAAACGATCACCGCGTTCTCCACCTCGGCGGAAATCTTGAGGGCCGCCGCCAGCGCCCCGCCGGAGGAGATGCCGGCGAATATTCCCTCCTCCCGGGCCAGGCGGCGGGTGGTTTCTTCCGCCTCGGCCTGGGTGACCTCCATGACTCGATCCACCTTGGAAAAATCGCAGATCTTCGGCAGGTAGGCCTGGGGCCATTTGCGGATGCCGGGAATCTGGGAACCATCGCAAGGCTGGACGCCGACGATCTGCACCGCCGCGCTCTGCTCCTTGAGATAGCGGGAGCAGCCCATGATGGTGCCGGTCGTCCCCATGCTGGAAACGAAATGGGTGATTTTTCCCTGGGTGTCGCGCCAGATTTCCGGCCCGGTCCCCTCATAGTGGGCCAGCGGGTTGTCGGGGTTGGAAAACTGGTCGAGGACGACGCCTCCCCGCTCCTTCGCCAGACGGTTGGCGGTGTCGATGGCTTCCTCCATGCTGCCCGCCTGGGAGGTGAGAACGATCTCGGCGCCGAAGGCGCGCATGATCTGGCGCCGCTCCACGCTCATGTGCTCGGGCATCACCAGCACCATCCGGTAGCCGCGCATGGACGCCGCCATGGCCAGGGCGATGCCGGTATTGCCGGATGTGGCCTCCACCAGGGTGTCGCCGGGCTTGATCTCGCCCCGGGCCTCGGCGCGCGCGATCATGGACAGCGCCGGCCGGTCCTTCACCGAGCCGGCGGGGTTGTTGCCCTCCAGTTTCACCAGGACGGTATTGCTGCTTGCTCCCGGCAGACGCTTCAGCTTCACCAGGGGCGTATTGCCGACGAATTCTTCGATGGTCTTGAACATGATTTTCCTTGATTACGGAACGGCGGCCGCTTCCGCCATGACGACGCAATTGCGTCCCTTTCCCTTGGCCCGGTGGAGCGCCGCCAAGGCACGGGTGAACAAAGGCTCCCGTTTTTCCCCGGGAATCAGGGTGGCGACGCCGAAACTGGCGGTAAGGGGTTCCAGCAGGGGCAGCAGAACCTGGCTTTCCAGGTCAAGACGCAAACGCTCCGCCACGATCAGCGCGCCCATGTCATTGGTTTCGGGCAGCAGCACGGCAAATTCCTCGCCGCCGTAGCGGGCCGCCAAATCCAGGGAACGGATGGACTGCCGCAGGACGGTGCCCACGTGCAGCAGGGCCTCATCCGCCGCCGCGCGGCCATAGCGCTCGTTAATGTCCCCGAAATGATCCAGATCGATCAGCACCAGGGACAAGGGCCGGTGATAGCGCTCCCAGCGCATGATTTCCTCGTCGGTACGCCGGTCGAGATGCTGGCGGTTGGCCAACCCCGTCAGGCTGTCCTGACGCGTCAGGGCGTCGAGTCTCTCCCGCAGGAGGCGGTTTTCCTCCGCCAGCTGGTCGTGGGTGGCCCGAGCCGCTTCGCCGACTAGCAGAAAATGTTTCCCCTGGCGGTACAGTTTTCCCGGATACGACGATTTGCGCCCATCGGGGTGGCCGACCACCACCTGGCCCCGATAAACGCACTCGCCATCGCTCCCCTGGCCAGCCGCCAGTTCGGGTTGCAGCAGCTTGGCGCTGCCGTCCGCCACGCTCCCCATGGCCCGGTTCCCGTGGAGCACCTTGCCGTCAGGGTGCAACAGCGCGACCGCCAAACTGTCGAGCTCCATGATCCAGGGGGGAAGTTTTTCGGCAAAAGGGGACAAATCCGCTCTCAGGTGAAAGTTCTCGGGCCAACGTTAGCAACATCCCGCTATCACGGCAAGCCGTCATAACGAAAAAGCCCCGCTCGACGGAACGGGGCTCTCTCCTGCCAAAGACCGAAGACGGGCCTATTTGCCGGCGGGCTTCTCGGACTTCTTCCCCGCCTTGTCGGCCGCCTTGCCGTCGGCCTTGGCGGGCGCGGCACCGCCACCAACGGTGACGTCATTGCGGATCTGCTTGAGGGTGCCGGGACCGAAGCCCTTCACCTTGTCCAGCTCATCCACGCTCTTGAAGGGGCCGTTCTTGCCGCGGTAGTCGACGATGGCCTTGGCCTTGACCGGGCCAATGCCCTTCACTTTCTGCAAATCGGCCTCGCTCGCGGAATTGAGGTCCACCGCGGCCATGGCGGGGAGGGAAAAGGCCAGCATCGCCAACAGGGCCAACAACGTTTTTTTCATCGCGTCTCTCCTTGTGGGGTGGTTACAGTGCCTTCAACGCCGGATCTGCGCGGAAGTTGACGGATTCAAGCCTTGAGCAGGCGCGCCACGTACTCCTCCACGCCCTGCTCCACGGTCAGGAACGGTTCATTGTAGCCCGTGGCCCGCAGGGCGCCAACGTCCGACTGGGTGAAGCTCTGGTACTTGCCCTTGAGGGCTTCGGGGAATGGGATGTATTCGAGGATGCCCAAGTCCTGCATCTCCTTCAGGGACAGGATTTTCTCGCCCTTGGCCTTGCGGCAGCTGTTCACCGTGGCCACCGCCACGTCGTTGAAGGTCTGGGAAGCGCCGGTGCCGACATTGAAGATGCCGGATTGGTCCGGGTGGTCGAGGAAGTGCAGGTTGACCTTGACCACGTCGCCGACGTAAATGAAGTCACGCCGCTGTTCGCCGTTGGCGTAGCCCTCGCAGCCCTCGAACAGGCGCACCCGGCCTTCGGCCTGGTACTGGTTGAAGAGGTGGTAGGACACCGACGCCATGCGCCCCTTGTGCTGCTCCCGCGGGCCGTAGACGTTGAAGTAGCGGAAGCCGGCGATCTGGGACGTGCGGCTGCTCCACATGCGGCGCACGTACTGGTCGAAAAGGAACTTGGAGTAGCCGTAAACGTTGAGAGGGCCTTCGTGCTCCCGGGATTCCTTGAAGATGCGCCCGGCGCCGTAAACGCTGGCGGAGGAAGCGTAGAGGAACTGGGCATCGTTCTGCTGGCAGAAGTCCAGCAGGGTGGTGCTGTAGCGGAAGTTGTTCTCCATCATGTAGCGGCCGTCGGTCTCCATGGTGTCGGAGCACGCCCCCTCGTGGAACACCGCCGCCACGTCGCCGTCGAAGGCGCCGTCGATCACCAGCCGGAGGAACTCCTCCTTGTCCAGGTAATCGGCGATTTCGCAGTCCACCAGGTTCTTGAACTTGTCCGCCTTCTTCAGGTTGTCCACCGCGATGACGTCGGTGACGCCGCGGTCGTTGAGGGCCTTGACGATGTTGGCGCCGATAAAACCGGCCGCGCCAGTAACGATGTAATACATGGCTGTTCCTTACCCTTGATTCGGTTGAAATTCTAGTTGGAGTTCTTCCCGGCTCACCACCGCCGTGCCCAGCTTGCCCACCACGATGCCGGCGGCCAGGTTGGCCACGTGCATGGCATCCGGCAGCCCTGCCCCGGCGGCGAGCATCACTCCCAACGTCGCGATGACGGTATCCCCGGCGCCGGAGACGTCGAACACCTCCCGCGCCCGGGCCGGCTCGTGGAGCGCGCCATCGGCCCGGTAGAGGGTCATGCCCTCCTCGCTGCGGGTCACCAGCAGGGCTTCCAGGTCCAGGCCGTGGCGCAGCTGCTCCGCCTTGCGGGACAGCTCCTCCTCGCTGGACCACTTGCCCGCCACTTCCCGGAACTCGCCCCGGTTGGGGGTAAGCAGGGTGGCGCCGCGGTAGCGTTCGTATTCGTCCCCCTTCGGGTCCACCAGCACCGGCTTGCCGGCCTTGCGGGCCAGCTCGATCATCTGGCGGATGTGCTTCAGGCCGCCCTTGCCGTAGTCGGACAGGATCACCACGTCGGCGGCGTCGAGCAGGCGCTGGAAATCGTTGAGCTTGTTCTCCAGCACCTCGTGGCTGGGGGTGGTCTCGAAGTCGATGCGCAGCAGCTGCTGCTGGCGCCCCACCACCCGGAGCTTGATGGTGGTGTCGAGGCCCGGGTCCCGGTGCAGCACCGCGTCCACCCGCTCGCTGGCCATCAGGCGCTGCAGGCTGTCGCCGGCCTCGTCCTCCCCCACCACCGACAGCAGCGCCACCTTGGCCCCCAGGGCCGCGGCGTTGCGCGCCACGTTGGCCGCGCCGCCGGGGCGCTCCTCGGAATGGGACACGTGCACCACCGGCACCGGGGCCTCGGGGGAAATGCGGCTCACCTCGCCGAACCAGTAGCGGTCCAGCATCACGTCGCCGACGACGAGAACGCGGGCGTTCTCAAAGGATGAGGGATGAAGGATGAAGGATGAAATCCCCTCCTTCATGCCGGCCATCCCTCGGTTTTTCCCTTCATCCTTCATCCTTCCGCCTTCATCCTTGCTTACAGTCTTCCGATGGCGAAGTATTCCAGGCCGGCTTCGCGCACGTCCTTGGGTTCGTACATGTTGCGGCCGTCGAAAATCACCGGGTTCTTGAGCTTGGCCTTGAGATCGGTGAAATCCGGAGCGCGGAACACTTTCCACTCGGTGACGATCACCAGGGCATCGGCGCCGGCAACCGCTTCCATGGGGGAGTCCACCAGTTTCAGGCGCGGGTCGGCGCCGAAAATGCGCTGGGTCTCGTGGGCCGCCACCGGGTCGTGGGCCACCACCTTGGCGCCCCGCTCCCACAGTCCCTGGATCAGCACCCGGCTGGGGGCTTCGCGCATGTCGTCGGTGTTGGGCTTGAACGCCAGGCCCCACAGGGCAAAGGTCTTGCCGGAGAGGTCGTTGCCGAGCCGGGCGGTGATCTTGTCCAGCAGCACTTCCTTCTGGCGCTCGTTGACCGCTTCCACGGCGTTGAGAATCTTGAGGTCCTGGCCGTATTCCCGGGCGGTGCGCTGCAGGGCCTGCACGTCCTTGGGGAAGCAGGAGCCACCATAGCCGCAGCCGGCGTAGAGGAAGTGGTAGCCGATGCGGGGGTCGGAGCCGATGCCGTGGCGCACGTGCTCGATGTCGGCCCCCATCTTCTCCGCCAGTAGGGCCAGTTCGTTCATGAAGGAGATGCGGGTGGCCAGCATGGCGTTGGCGGCGTACTTGGTGAGCTCGGCGCTCTTCACGTCCATGACGATCAGGCGGTCGTGGTTGCGGTTGAAGGGCGCATAAAGGGAGCGCATCAGCTGCACCGCCTTCTCGTCGTCCACGCCCACCACGATGCGGTCGGGGCGCATGAAGTCCTCCACCGCCGCGCCTTCCTTGAGGAACTCGGGGTTGGAGACCACGGCGAACTCCAGCTTGGAGCCGCGCTTGTCCAGCTCTTCCTTCACCGCGGCGCGGACCTTGTCGGCGGTGCCCACGGGCACGGTGGACTTGTCCACCACCACTTTGTAGTCGTCCATGTGCTTGCCGATGCTGCGGGCGGCGGCGACCACGTACTGCAGGTCGGCGGAACCGTCCTCGTCGGGGGGCGTGCCCACGGCGATGAACTGGATCTGGCCGAACTTGGCGGCCTCTTCCACGTCGGTGGTGAAATGCAGGCGGCCGGCGGCGGCGTTGCGCTTCACCATGTCTTCCAGCCCCGGCTCGTAGATGGGGATGCCGCCGGCCTTGAGGGTGGCGATCTTGCGCTCGTCCACGTCCAGGCACATCACGTCGTGGCCGACCTCGGCGAGGCAGGTGCCCGTGACCAGGCCCACGTAGCCGGTGCCGATTACGCTGATTCTCATTGCTTTTCTCCTAGTTCAAGATGGATATTCCGTAACGCCTGCAAGGGATCGGCGGCCTTGGTAATGGGCCGGCCGATCACCAGATAATCCGAGCCCGCGGCGATGGCCGCCGCCGGCGTCATGATGCGCGACTGGTCGTCGGTGCTGGCATCCGCCGGGCGGATGCCAGGAGTAACCAGGAGGAAATCCCCGCCCAGTTCCCCCTTGAGCATGGCCGCCTCCTGGGCCGAACACACCACGCCGTCCAGCCCCGCGTCCTGGGTCAATTTCGCCAGGCGCCGCACCTGCTGCCGGGGCTCCACGTCGAGGCCGATTTCCGCCAGGTCGCCACGGCTCATGCTGGTCAGCACCGTCACCGCGATCAGCTTCGGCCGGTTGGCTGCGCCCTCCAGGGCCTCCCGCGCCGCGGCCATCATTTTACCTCCACCGGAGGCGTGGACGTTAACCATCCATACGCCCAGCCTGGCGGCGGCCTTCACCGCGCTCGCCACGGTATTCGGAATGTCGTGGAACTTCAAGTCCAGGAACACGCCGAAGCCGGCATCCACCAGGCTTTTCACCAGATCCGGTCCCGCGGCGGTAAACAGCTCCTTGCCTACCTTCAGCCGGCACAGCGCGGGATCCAGGCGCTTGGCCAGAGCCAGGGCCTGGTCGCCTTCGGAATAGTCCAGGGCGACGATGATTTTCGGGTCGTTGAGTTGCATTCTCTTCTCTTAACCGGGATTGAAATTGGAGCCGCTGCGGTCACGGGTTCCGTCCTCTTCGCTGCGCCGGGGCGGGAAACTCTCCCAGCCGCCGCAGGCCGGGCAGCGCCAGTGGAAACGCCGGGCCCGGAAACCGCAGCTGTCGCAACGGAAATAGGCCAAGCGCTCGGCATGGCTATGGACCAGGTTCTTGATCAGCTGCAGGTCCTGACGGCGTTCCGCCGGAGCTTCCAGCAACTGGGCCTCGAGGAGGGTATCCAGCCCCCGCAGGGTAGGCTGCGCGCGCAGGACGTCCCTCACCAGCCGGTAAGCCTCCTCGGCCCCTTCCCGCTCCAGTATCAGCCGGTACGCGGCATCCAGGATTTCCATGGTGGGATAGCGGTTGAGGTAGTCCCGCAGCAAGACGGTTCCTTCGTCCAGGCGCTCCAGCTGGCGCAATGCGGATACCAGTTTGTCCACCACCAGCGACAGGTAGGCCGGGTCCTGGGTCTCGATGCGCTTCCAGGCCTGAACGGCCTCTTCGTGGCGCCCTTGCGCCGCTTCGAAATCCCCCAGGAGGTCGTTGGCGCGCACGCAGGAACGGTTTTCCTTCAAGGCGGTGGCCAGATAAGCCCGCGCGCTATCGAAGCGGTTATGGATGCTTTCGCTGACCGCGAGCTCGCAGTAGAACTGGGCGATTTCCAGCTGATACGAGCGCGTCGAAAGCGTGGCCAGCGCCTTGGCCGCGTCGATGGCCTTCTGCCATTCCTTTTCCTGGACGTAGATATCCAGCAGGGCTTCCAGCGCCGACGGCCGGTAGTCAGTTTCCAGCAACTCCTGGAACAGGTGCTCCGCCCGGTCCAAGAGTCCCGCGCGCAGGAAATCCTGGGCCAATTCGTTCACCGCCAGCCATTTCTGCTCCTCCTCCAGGTCAGGCCGGTCGAGGAGATTCTGATGCAGGCGGATGGCCCGCTCCACCTCCCCGCGGCGACGGAACATGGCCCCCAGGGTAAAGTGCAGTTCCACCGTTGCCGGCTCCAACCGCGCCACCTCGGCGAAGGCCTCCACCGCCTTGTCGGGCTGCTCGTTCAGAAGGTAATTGAGGCCCTTGAAATAGGAGACGGGCAGCGTCCGGGATTCCGACACGACATGGCGGATATCGATGCGAGCCGCCAGCCAGCCCAGGCTGAAAAACAACGGGAAAGCCAACAGCCACCAATATTCGAATTCCATCTCTAGAATCGTTCCGTGAATCCGCTTGCGTCAGGCATCCTGCTTCAACCCGGCATCCGAGGCCTTCACCCGCAGTTCACGCTTGAGGGCCAGGATATTGCGCTTCTGACGGAAAATGAAGGACAGGCTTGCCGCCACCCCTGTCGCCACGCCGGCGGCAAAGCAGACCAGCATGACCAGCACCATCGGCGCCTGCCATTGGTAGCCGAGATAGTAGCTCACCGTCACCGTTTCGCTGTTTTTCACCGCGAACCCCAAGGCCAGCAGAAACAACAGCACCCACAATACGCGCAACATGTAGCGCATCACCATAACCGGTCCCTTTCCCGGGCAACGGTGCCCGACAAATAAAAAGGCGGCACGATCTTTCGATAATGCCGCCACACCGATCAATCAAGATGGCAGACCGGAAGATTACTTCTCTTCGTAGTCCACCCGTTCCCGCAATTCCTTGCCTGCCTTGAAATGGGGAACGTACTTTTCCGGCACGTTCACCTTGCCGCCGGTCTTCGGGTTGCGCCCGACTCTCGGCGGCCGGTAATTAAGGGTGAAACTGCCAAAGCCGCGAATCTCGATGCGCTGCCCCTCGGCCAAGCTACTTGCCATCGCCTCCAGTATGGTTTTGACGGCAAGCTCGGCATCCTTGGCGACCAAGTGGGGATGGCGCACGGACAATCGAGCGATCAGTTCCGATTTGGTCATGACGATCCCTTTTGCTTATTGCTCCGCGTTTTTCGTGTCCAGCTTGGCCTTCAGCAGAGCGCCCAGGTTGGTGGTGCCGGCGCTGCCAGCCCCCTGTTCGCTGGCGAGCTTCTGCATCGCTTCGGACTCGTCGGCCATGTCCTTGGCCTTGATGGACAGGCTGATGTTGCGGTTCTTGCGGTCGACGCTGATGATCTTGGCCTCGATCTCGTCCCCTTCCTTGAGGTGGGAACGGATGTCTTCCACGCGGTCGCGGGAGACTTCGGAAGACCGCAGGTAGCCTTCCACCTCGTCGCCGTCGAGAGCGACCACCGCGCCCTTGGCGTCGATGGACTTGACGGTGCCCTTGACGATGCTGCCCTTGTCATGGGTGGCCACGTAGTTGCTGAAGGGGTCGCCTTCCATCTGCTTGATGCCGAGGGAGATGCGCTCGCGCTCGGAGTCGATGGCCAGCACCACGGCTTCCATTTCGTCGCCCTTCTTGAAGTTGCGCACGGCCTCTTCGCCGGGCAGGGTCCAGGACAGGTCGGACAGATGGATCAGGCCGTCGATACCGCCGGGCAGGCCGATGAACACGCCGAAATCGGTGATGGACTTGATCTGGCCGGTGACCTTGTCGCCCTTCTTGAAGTTCTGGGCGAACTCGTCCCAGGGGTTGGCCTGGCACTGCTTCATGCCCAGGGACAGGCGGCGGCGCTGCTCGTCCACTTCCAGGATCATCACTTCCACTTCCTCGCCGACGGCGGTCACCTTGGCGGGATGAACGTTCTTGTTGGTCCAGTCCATTTCGGACACGTGCACCAGGCCCTCGATGCCGGGCTCGATCTCGACGAAGGCGCCGTAGTCGGTCAGGTTGCTCACCTTGCCGAACAGTCGGGTGCCCACGGGGTAGCGGCGGGACAGGTTGACCCAGGGGTCGTCGCCCAGCTGCTTGAGGCCCAGGGAGACGCGGTTCTTCTCCTGGTCGAACTTGAGCACCATGGCTTCCACTTCGTCACCCACGGACAGCACCTCGGAGGGGTGCTTGACGCGGCGCCAGGCCACGTCGGTGATATGCAGCAGGCCGTCCACGCCGCCCAGGTCCACGAAGGCGCCGTAGTCGGTGATGTTCTTGACGATACCCTTGACGCGGGCGCCTTCCTTGAGGTTCTCCAGCAGGGCCTGACGCTCGGCGCCCTGGGTGGCTTCGAGAACGGCGCGGCGGGAAACCACCACGTTGTTGCGCTTGCGGTCCAGCTTGATGACCTTGAATTCGAAGGCCTTGCCTTCGTAGGGAGTGGTGTCCTTGATGGGACGGATGTCCACCAGGGAACCGGGGAGGAAGGCGCGGATGCCGTTGACCATCACGGTCAGGCCGCCCTTGACCTTGCCGCTCACCAGGCCGTTGACCAGGGAGCCCTGCTCCATCGCCTCTTCCAGTTCCAGCCAGGTCGCGATGCGCTTGGCCTTTTCGCGGGACAGCTTGGTGGAGCCGTGGCCGTCTTCCAGGGCGTCGATCGCCACTTTGACGAAATCGCCGGCCTTGACTTCAAGCTCGCCCTGATCGTTGCGGAATTCGGCGGCGGGGATCACGCTTTCGGACTTCAGTCCGGCGTTGACGATCACCTCTTCGTTGTCGACGTGCACCACTTCGGCGGTGATCACTTCGCCAACGCGCATTTCCTTTTGGCTAAGGCTTTCTTCGAATAGGGAGGCGAAACTTTCTTGGGAGGTAGAGGGAGAAGCAGTCATGAAAAATTACCAATCTAAACGCCTTGCGGCGGGGTTGGTTGAACATTTGCCACAAGCTCCCATGGGAGCCGGCGGCACCTTATTGCGACGATAGCGCCTCGTACCGTGCCAATACCTCGGCAACGACCTGGTCGATGGAGAGGGAGCTGGTATCGAGGTGGCTCGCGTCAGCGCATTTTTGCAGCGGCGCAGCGCTTCGCGCCGCATCGCGGGCATCGCGCTGGTTGATGTCTTGCAAAATGGCGGCAAGGTTAGCACATATCCCTTTTGCCATCAACTGTTTATACCGGCGCTCCGCCCGGGCTTCGGCGCTGGCGGTGAGGAATATCTTCAGGACCGCGTCGGGAAACACCGTGGAACCCATGTCACGGCCATCGGCAACCAGGCCAGGGGCCTGGCGGAAGGCCCGCTGGCGCGCGAGCAGCGCCTGCCGCAGGCGGGGGAAGACAGCGATTTTCGACGCCGCGTTGCCCACCTCCTCGGCGCGGATGGCGTCGGTCGCCACCTCATTGTCGAGGTAGATTTCCCCATCCTCGAAGCGCGCGTCCAGCTTTTCCCCCAACTCGGCCAGCGCCCCCTCCTCGTCCAGGGACAGTCCCCGCCGCAGAGCGGCCAAGGCGGCCAGGCGGTAAATGGCGCCGCTGTCCAGGTAATGCCAGCCGAGGCGCTCCGCCACGATCTGGGTGATGGTGCCCTTGCCGGAGGCCGACGGACCGTCGATGGCGATCACCGGCACCCCCTCCCGCTTGAGGACGGCGGCAAAGCGCTCGAAGTAATCGGGGAAAGTCTTGGCGACGCACCTCGGGTCATTGATGCGCACCGGCGCCCCCAGGGCCACCAGGGAGAAGCACATGGCCATGCGGTGGTCGTCATAGGTGTCGATCTGCGCGTGAGGCGTGAGGCGAGAAGGGGGAGTGACGCGCAGGTAGTCCGGCCCCTCCTCCACCGTCGCGCCCACCTTGCGCAGCTCGGCGGCCATGGCGGCGATGCGGTCGGTTTCCTTCACCCGCCAGCTGGCGATGTTGGTCAGCGTCGTGGTGCCGTCGGCGAACAGGGCCGCCACCGCCAGGGTCATGGCGGCGTCGGGGATGTGGTTGCAGTCGAGGGTGATGGCTTTTAATTTGCCGGAGGCCGGGCCCCTAACCTCGATCCAGTTGTCGCCCCATTCCATGCGCGCGCCCATGTGCACCAGTTCCGCAGCGAAGCGCACATCTCCCTGGATGCTGTCCTTGCCCACGCCTTCCACCCGCACCGGACCGCCGCCAATGGCGCCGGCGGCGAGAAAATAGGAGGCCGAAGAGGCATCCCCTTCGACATGAACGACTCCAGGGCTGCGATACGCCATTCCCGCATGAATCTTGAACGAGGACCAGCCGCTTCTGGACACCTCAACGCCAAAACGCTTCATGAGGGCCAGGGTGATTTCGATGTAAGGCTTGGAAATCAGTTCCCCTGCCACTTCCACCGTTACGTCTTTTCCCGTGAGAGGCAGCGCCATCAGCAAGCCGGTGAGGAACTGGCTGGAGACATCGCCCCGTACCTTGACCGTGCTTGGCGTTATTGCCGCGGGAAAAATCTCCAGGGGCGGAAAGCCCTCGTTGCCCAGATAGCGGATGTCGGCGCCCAGCTGGCGCAGGGCGTCCACCAGGTCGCCGATGGGCCGCTCGTGCATGCGGGGCACGCCGCTCAACGTGTAATGTCCGCCGGACAGGGCCAGTGCGGCGGTCAGGGGCCGGAAGGCGGTGCCGGCGTTGCCCAGGAAGAGCTCAGCTTCCTTCACCGGGAACGCCCCGCCCACGCCCCGCACCTTATAGTCGTTGGCGCCGGTTTTCTCCACCGGCACGCCCAACGCCTTCAGGGCATCCAGCATGCGGTCGGTGTCGTCGGAGGCCAGCAGGTCCCGGATATGGGTTTCGCCCTCGGCCAGGGCAGCCAGGAGCAGGGTGCGGTTGGAGATGCTCTTCGAGCCCGGCAGTTTGACGGTGCCACGGGCGGCAATGGCGGGATAGATATCGAGGAATTCCATGATTTGCTTTGTGTCTATTGCTTTTCGCCGCCGGACCAGGCATTGCGCGCCCGGCTGGCGCGGGTGAATATCTGTTCCAGAACGGCGCCATCCCCGGCCTCCAGGGCCGCGCGGAGGCGTTCCAACTGGGCGCGGTAGGCGTCCAGCTCCTTGAGCAGCGCCTCCCGGTTGGCAAGGCTGATATCCCGCCACATTTCCGGGCTGCTGCCGGCGATGCGGGTGAAGTCCCGAAAGCCGCTGGCGGCGTAGGAAAACAGCTCCTCCGCATTGGGTTTGCCGGCGATGTCGTCCACCAGGGCAAAGGCCAGCAGGTGGGGCAGGTGGCTGACGGCGGCGAACACCTCATCGTGGGACTGGGGGGCCATCTCCCGCACCACCGCGCCGCAGGCGGCCCAGGCTTCCTTCACCTTGGCCACCGCCGTCGCGTCGTTCTCCGCCAGGGGCGTCACCACCACGTTGCGCCCCTGGTACAGTTCGGCACTGGCGGCGGCGGCGCCGGTTTTCTCCGCCCCGGCGATGGGGTGCGCGGGAACAAAACGGCTGAGGTGATTTGCCAGATGGTTCCGGGCGTAGGTCAGCACGTCCTGCTTGGTGCTGCCGGCGTCGGTCACTACCGTGTCCGGCGAAAGATGAGGGGCGATGGTGGCCATCACCACCGGCATCTGGCCAACGGGAACCGCCAGCAGCACCATGTCCGCCCCGGCCACCGCCTCGGCGGGATTGGTCACCGCCTCGTCGATGATGCCGAGCCTGTAGGCGTCACCGAGATTGGACAGGCCGCGCCCCACGCCCACCACCTCCCCCACGGCGCCAGCCTTCTTCAGGGCCAGGGCGAAGGAACCGCCGATCAGCCCGACGCCGAAAACGGCCAGCTTGCGGATGAGGGGCGCGGCCACGGTATTAATTACAGGTCGCGGCCGATGGCCTGGGCGATGCCCCGCAGGGTTCCCATCAGGTCCTTGAGTTCCTGGGGATTGAGCGCCTGGTCGGCATCGCACCAGGCCTCGCAGGGGGAGGGGTGCATCTCCACCAGCAGGCCATCGGCCCCGGCGGCAATGGCGGCGCGGGACAGGGCCGGCACCATCCAGGCCTTGCCCCCGGCGTGGGACGGATCGACGATCACCGGCAGGTGGGTTTCCTTCTTCAGCACCGGGATGGCGGTCACGTCCAGCATGTTGCGGTAGTAGGTCTCGTAGGAGCGCACGCCGCGTTCGCAGAAGATGATGTTGTGGTTGCCGCCGGCGGCGATGTACTCCGCCGCCATCAGCCACTCGGAAATGGTGGCGGACATGCCGCGCTTGAGGATGACGGGCTTGTTGACCTTGCCCACTTCCTTCAGCAGGTCGAAGTTCTGCATGTTGCGGGTGCCGATCTGGATCACGTCCACGTCGTACTCGAGGAAGGTGTCCAGCATGCGCACGTCCATCAGTTCGGTGACGATGGGCAGGCCGTGCTGGCCGGCGGCCTTGCGGAACATGTCCAGGCCTTCCACGCCGTGGCCCTGGAAGGCATAGGGACTGGTGCGGGGCTTGAAGGCGCCGCCGCGCATCAGCTTGCAGCCGGCGTCCACCACGAACTGGGCGGCCTTGTCCATCTGTTCCGGGGTCTCCACCGAGCAGGGGCCGGCGATGATCTGCACCTGCTTGCCGCCCAGCTTGACGCCCTTGATGTCGATGACCGTGTCTTCCTTGTGCCATTCCCGGGCGACGATCTTGTAGGGCTTGACGATGTGCATCGCCTGCTCGACGCCGGGGAGGGATTCGAACAATTCCTGGTCCAGCCTGCGCTCGTCGCCGATGGCGCCCAGCACGGTGCGCTCGACGCCGCGGGAAATGTTCACCTCCAGGCCGGCTTCCTTGATCTTGCGGATGACGGTTTCCACTTGCGACTCGGTGGAGTCGGGGCTCATTACGATAATCATGTTTGCTCCTAGATGACCCGCCGGCAAAGGGCGGACGCCGTGGGACTTTTATCCCTTCCCCGCTCTACGCGGTCATTGTCGGCGTTTCAATTCAAGATTTATTAAGCGCGTGTTCCAGGGCCTGCAGAAATTTGGCGTTTTCCGACTCCAGCCCCACGCTCACGCGCAGGTGCTCGGGCATTCCGTAGTTGGCGACGGGGCGAACGATCACCCCTTGCCGCAGCAGGCTTCGATACATGGCGGTGGCATTGCCGACGCGGCAGCAGACGAAGTTGCCGTGGGAGGGGATGTACTCCACGCCGAGGCGCTTGAAACCCTCGGTAAGCTGGTCCATGCCCGCCTCGTTGATGTCCAGGCAGTGCTCGAGGAAAGCCTCGTCCTCCATGGCTTCCATGGCCGCCGCCTGGGCCAGGCTGTTGACGTTGAAGGGTTGGCGCACCCGGTTGAGCATGTCCGCCACCTCGGCGGACGTTGCCCCATACCCCACCCGCAGGCCCGCCAGGCCGTAGGCCTTGGAGAAGGTGCGGACGACGATCAGGTTGGGGTGATGGGCAATCCAGCCCACGCTGTCGCCCTGCAACTCCCGCGGCAAGTATTCGTAATAGGCCTCGTCCAGCACCACCAGCACTTCCCGGGGCACTTCCTCGATGAAGCTCTTCACCTCGGCCGGCGGCAGGAAGGTGCCGGTGGGGTTGTTGGGGTTGGCGAGAAAGACGATGCGCGTGTCGTCCTCGATGGCTTCCAGCATGGCCATCAAATCGTGGCCGTAGTCCTTGGCCGGCACCTCGATGCCCCGCGCCCCGACTCCTTGCACCGCCAGGGGATAAACGGCGAAGGCGTACTGGGAATAGACCGCGCTGCTGCCGGACGTCAGGAACGCCCGGGCCACCATCTCCAGCACGTCGTTGGAACCGTTGCCGAGGACGATCTGCTCCTGGCCGACCTTCAGCCGCTCGGCCAGCGCCGCCTTGAGGTCGAAGCCGCTGCCGTCGGGATAGCGGGCCAGTTCCAGGAACACGTTCTCGATGGCCGCCAACACCCGGGGGCTGGTGCCGAGGGGGTTTTCGTTGGACGCCAGCTTGACGATCTCGTCCTCGGCGATGCCCATTTCCCGCGCCAGCTCGGCAATCGGCTTGCCGGGCTGGTAAGGGGCGATGCCGCGAACATGGTGGGGGGCGAGGTCGCAAAGAGACATGGGAAGTTCCGATCCGGTCATGGTTGGTTACAGCACCGCCACGGGGTAGGAGCCGAGCACCTTGACGAACACCGCCTGGCCCGTCAGCTCTTCCAGGGCCTGGGCCACGGGCGCGTCGTCCCGGTGGCCTTCCACGTCCACGAAGAACACGTATTCCCACAGGCCGGTGCGGGAAGGACGGGATTCCAGCTTGGTCATGCTGACGCCGTGCTGGGCCAAAGGGGTCAGCAGTTCGTACACCGCCCCGGGGCGGTTCTTGGCGGCCATCACCAGGGAGGTCTTGTCCTTGCCGGAGCGGGCCGCGTCGTGCTGGCCGATGACCAGGAAGCGGGTGGTGTTGTTCGGCTCATCCTCGATGTTCGCGGCCAAGACATTCAGTCCGTACATCTCCGCCGCGGCTTCCCCCGCGATGGCCGCGGCTTGGTCTTCCTGTGAGGCCAACCGCGCGGCCTCGGCATTGCTCGAAGCATGTATCCGCATCACATGGCCGAGATTCTTGGAAATCCATTCATGGCATTGCGCAAGGGATTGAGGATGAGAATAAAGCGTCCGGATATCCTCGAACTTCTCCATCCGGCTCAGCAGATTCTGATGGATGCGCAAATCCACCTCGCCGCAAATCTTCAGCGGCGTATCAACCATCAAGTCCAAGGTTCTACCGATGGCGCCCTCGGTGGAGTTCTCCACCGGCACTACGGCATAGTCAGCGCTTCCCGCTTCCACTTGGCGGAAAATTTCGTCAATCGACACGCAGGGCTGCAGCTTGGCCGCATGGCCGAAATGCTTGACCGCCGCCGACTGGCTGAAGGTTCCCTCGGGGCCGAGATAGGCCACGTTCAGAGGATGCTCCAGAGCCAGGCAGGCGGACATGATTTCCCGGAACAGCCGGGCCACGGATTCGCCGGGCAGGGGGCCGGGGTTGAGCTCCTTCACCCGGCGCAGCACCTGGGCCTCCCGCTCTGGACGGTAGATGCCGACGCCGTTCTTGATGCGGCCAATGGCCTGGGCGTGCTCGGCCCGCTGGGAAATGAGCTTGAGGACCTGGGCGTCGATGGCGTCGATGGCCTCGCGGTGGGGTTGCAGCTCGTCAGCCATGCTTCTTCTCGAACTCCTGCATGAAGGCCGCCAGGGCCTTGACCCCTTCCAGGGGCATGGCGTTGTAAATGGAGGCGCGCATGCCGCCCACCGATTTGTGGCCCTTGAGCTGGAGCAGGCCGCGGCTCTTGGCTTCGGCGAGGAAGGTGTCGTCCAGCTTGGCGTCGGCCAGGGTGAAGGGCACGTTCATGCGGGAGCGGGCGGACGCTTCCACCGGGTTGCGGAAGAAGCCGCCGCTGGCGTCGATGGCGTTGTAGAGCGCCTTGGCCTTCTCGATGTTGGTCTTTTCCATGGCGGCCAGCCCGCCCTGGCGGCGGAGCCACTTGAACACCAGCCCGGCCATGTAGATGGCGTAGGTGGGCGGGGTATTGAGCATGGAGCCATGCTCCGCCTGCACCGCGTAGTCCAGCAGGCTCGGCGTGCGGGGCGAGGCGCGGCCCAGGAGGTCTTCCCGCACGATGACGATGACCAGGCCGGCGGGGCCGATGTTCTTCTGGGCCCCGGCGTAGATCAGGCCGTAGCGGCTGATATCCATGGGGCGGGATAGGATGTGGGAGCTCATGTCCGCCACCAGGGGCACGGAGGCCCCCAGGCTGGCACAGTCGTCGAACACCTCGACGCCGTGAATGGTTTCGTTGGTACAGACGTGAAGATAGGCGGCATTGGGGTCCAGGGCCACTTCACCAGCCTTGAACCAGCGGGCGTAATGGTCGGCCTCGGTGCTGCCGGCGCAGCGCGCCTCGCCGATACGCTTGGCCTCCTTATAGGCCTTTTCGGACCAGGAACCGGTCACCAGGTAGTCCGCCGAGCGGCCCCCCAGGAGGTTCATGGGAATCTGGGCGAACTGCAGCGTCGCGCCTCCCTGGAGGAACAGGACCTTGTAGTGGGCGGGGATGGCCAGCAGCTCCCGCAGATCGTGCTCGGCGGTGTCGAGGATGCCCATGAACTCCTTGCCGCGGTGGGACATCTCCATCACCGACATGCCGCAGCCCTGCCAGTTGAGCATCTCGTCCTGGGCCTGCGCCAGCACCTCCTGGGGCAAGACCGCCGGACCGGCGCTGAAGTTGTAGATGCGTTCCATGCTTTTCGCCCCTTCCGCCCGGAGTTATTCCTCGTCGTCCTCGGTTTCGACGATCTTCTCCAGGCCCGCCAGCTTCTCGCCCTCGTCCAGGGTGATCAGCGTCACTCCCTGGGTGGCGCGGCCCATCTCGCGGATTTCCTTGATCCGGGTGCGAATCAGCACGCCGCCGGTGGTGATGAGCATGATCTCGTCGCTTTCCTCCACCAGGGCGGCGGCCACCACCTTGCCGTTGCGCTCCGAGGTCTGGATCGCGATCATGCCCTGGGTGCCGCGGCTGTGGCGGGTGTATTCGGCGATGGGGGTGCGCTTGCCGAAGCCGTTTTCGGTGGCCGTGAGCACGCTCTGGTTCTCGTTTTCCGCCACCAGCAGGGAAATCACCCGCTGTCCCTTCTGCAGGCGCATGCCGATCACGCCCCGGGCGCCGCGCCCCATGGGACGGACGTCGTTTTCGTCGAAGCGCATGGCCTTGCCGCCGTCGGAGAACAGCATGATGTCGTGCTTGCCGTCGGTGAGGGCGACGCCGATGAGGTAATCCCCCTCGTCCAGGCCCACGGCGATGATGCCGGTGGAACGGGGACGGGAGAACTCCGACAAGGGAGTCTTCTTGACGATGCCGTGAGCGGTGGCCATGAAAATGAAGTGGCTGTCGTCGAATTCCTTCACCGGCAGGATGGCGTTGATCTTCTCCCCTTCCTGCATCTGCAGCAGGTTGACGATGGGCTTGCCGCGGCTGCCGCGGCCGCCCTGGGGCACGTTATAGACCTTGATCCAGTACACCCGGCCCCGGTTGGAGAAGCACAGGATGTAGTCGTGGGTGTTGGCGATGAACAGGTTGTCGATGAAATCGTCTTCCTTCGTCGCCGTGGCCTGCTTGCCGCGGCCGCCCCGCTTCTGGGCGCGATAGTCATCCAGGGGCTGGGCCTTGATGTAGCCGGAATGGGACAGGGTCACCACCACGTCCTCGGGGGCGATCAGGTCCTCCATGCTGATATCCTGGGTGTGGACCACGATCTCGCTGCGGCGCTCGTCGCCGAACTGCTGCTTCACCTCGGTGAGCTCCATGGCGATGATCTCGGTCACCCGTTCGGAACGGGCCAGAATGTCCAGCAAGTCGGCGATGCGCAGCATCACCTCCTTGTATTCGTTGACGATCTTGTCCTGCTCCAGGCCCGTGAGGCGCTGCAGGCGCAGGTCGAGGATGGCCTGGGCCTGGGCTTCCGACAAGCGGTAGCCTTGGCTGGAAAAACCGAACTCGGGAGCCAGGCCCTCGGGACGGGAAGCATCGGCAGCGGCGCGGGCCAGCATCTCCTCCACCAGGGGCGAACGCCAGGCGCGTTCCATCAACTGGCCCTTGGCCACGGCCGGGGATTCGGCGGCGCGGATCAGGGCGATGACGTCGTCCACGTTGGACAGGGCAACAGCCAGGCCTTCCAGGATATGGCCCCGGTCCCGGGCCTTCTTCAGTTCGAACACGGTGCGCCGCGTCACCACCTCGCGGCGGTGGCGCAGGTACTCGTCCAGCATCTGCTTCAGGTTCAGCAGGCGGGGCTGTCCGTCCACCAGGGCCACCATGTTCATGCCGAAGGTGTCCTGCATCTGGGTTTCTTTGTACAGGTTGTTCAGCACCACCTCGGGCATTTCACCGCGCTTGAGCTCGATCACCACCCGCATGCCGGACTTGTCGGATTCGTCGCGCAGATCGGAGATGCCCTCGACGCGCTTGTCGCGCACCAGTTCGCCGATCTTGATGCACAGGTTGGCCTTGTTCACCTGGTAGGGCAGCTCATCGATGATGATCGCCTGGCGGCTGCCCTTCTCCATGTCCTCGAAGTGGCAGCGGGCGCGCATCACCACCCGGCCGCGGCCGGTGCGGTAGCCTTCCCGCACGCCCTCCAGGCCGTAGATGAAGCCAGCGGTGGGAAAATCCGGGGCCTTGACGATGTCGATCAGCTCGTCGATGGTGGTGGCCGGATTGTTGAGCAGCATCAGGCAGGCATCCACCACCTCGTTCAGGTTGTGGGGCGGGATGTTGGTGGCCATGCCCACCGCGATGCCGGAGGAACCGTTGATCAGCAGGTTGGGAATCTTGGACGGCAGCACCAGGGGTTCCTGCTCGGAACCGTCGTAGTTGGGGCCAAAATCCACCGTCTCCTTGTCGATGTCGGCCAGGAGCTCGTGGGCGATTTTCGCCATGCGCACTTCGGTGTAACGCATGGCCGCGGCGTTGTCGCCGTCGATGGAGCCGAAGTTGCCCTGGCCGTCCACTAGGGGATAGCGCAGGGAGAAATCCTGGGCCATGCGCACGATGGTGTCGTACACCGCCGTGTCGCCGTGGGGGTGGTACTTACCGATGACGTCGCCGACGACGCGGGCCGATTTCTTGTAGGGCTTGTTCCAGTCGTTGGACAGCTCGTTCATCGCGTAAAGCACGCGGCGGTGCACCGGCTTCAAGCCGTCGCGCACATCCGGCAGGGCCCGTCCCACGATCACGCTCATGGCGTAATCGAGATAGGAACGGCGCATTTCCTCTTCAAGACTGACTGGCAGGGTTTCTTTGGCGAATTGTTCCATCGGCTGGCTTTAAGTTTTAACCGCTTAAAAAGCCTTGGATTCTATCACGCACCCCCAGCCCCGTCATCTTCGCCATTTCGGCGCCGATGGGGCAGGTGTTGCTTCGGCGCAACACCTGCTGCCGACAAAAACCAATTTGTGTTTTTTTATTCCTAAGACTATGTTGTAGAATGAGGTGGGAATCCAATAACAATTAGCCGAAATCCATACTTGCAAATAGCGTCGCCACGAAATCAAAGAAACTCAAACAGGAGTCTGAAGAATGAAAATGTCCAAACTTATGAATGTTCTGATCGCCGTTGCCGCCCTGGCTTCCGCAAGCTCTGCTTTCGCCGCCAAGGAAGGTTACCTGGTCGACACCCGCGGCAACGTGGTGCGCAACAACTACGGCGAGTGCTGGAGGACCGGTTACTGGACCCCCGCCATGGCCATCGAGGAGTGCGACTCTTCCCTGGCGAAGACTGGCAAAGGCATCGGTCCTGAGGCTGCCGCATTCGCCAAGGCCACCCTGCAGGCCGAAACCCTGTTCGACTTCGACAAGTCCGTCCTCCGCCCCGCCGGCAAGCAGGCCCTGGACGAGTTCGTGACCAAGATGAAGGACCACCCCGAAGTCGAACTGCTGCTGGTGACCGGCCACACCGACCAAATCGGTAGCGACAAGTACAACCAGAAGCTGTCCGAGCGCCGCGCCGCCTCCGTGAAAGCCTACCTGGTGAGCAAGGGCATCGCCGCCAACCGCATCGAGACCGTGGGCATGGGCGAGAAAGAGCCCGTCAAGTCCCTCAAGGAATGCAAGGGCAGCCACGGCAAGAAGCTGATCGAGTGCCTGCAGCCCAACCGTCGCGTGGTGGTTGAGATCAAGATGCAGAAACCGACCCAGAAGTAATTCCGTCCACACGGAAAGCCCCGCCGCCACTAGGCCGAGCGGGGCTTTTTTATGCCCGCCAGAACCATGGAATCCCTGACCGCCATCGATACCCTGATCGACGCCCGCTGGATCGTTCCCGTAGAACCGGAACGCACCATCCTGCCCCGGCATAGCCTGGCCATCCGCGAGGGAAAGATCGTCGCCCTGCTGCCGACGGAAGAGGCGCACCTTCGCTTCAGGCCCCATCAGCACCTCCAGCTGAAGAATCACCTCCTGATTCCCGGCCTCATCAACCTCCACACCCACGCCGCCATGACCCTGTTGCGCGGCTTGGCCGATGACCTGCCCTTGATGGACTGGCTGCACAACCACATCTGGCCAGCCGAAGGGCGCTTCATGTCGCCGGAATTCGTCCACGACGGCACCCTTCTCGCCTGCGCGGAAATGCTGCGCAGCGGGATCACCTGCTTCAACGACATGTATTTCTACCCCGAAGCAGCCGCCAACGCCGCCCTTCAGGCAAAAATACGCGCCGCGCTGGGCATCGTGACGGTGGAATTTCCCACGCCCTACGCCTCCGATGCCGGCGATTATCTCAACAAAGGCCTGGCCGCCCGCGACGCTTTCCGGGATGAAGCCTTGATCAGCTTCACCCTGGCCCCCCATGCCCCCTATACCGTCAGCGACCAGACCTTCGCCAAAATACTAACCTACGCCGAGCAGCTAGACCTGCCGATACACCTGCACCTCCACGAAACCCACGACGAGATGGAAGAAAGCCTGAAGCAGTTCCAGGTACGCCCCTTGGAACGCCTGCATCGCCTCGGTTTGCTCGGCCCGAATCTGATCGCCGTCCACATGGTGCAACTCAACAAAGAGGAAATCCGCCTCCTTGCCGAA
Organism: Pseudomonadota bacterium; assembly: GCA_021845865.1. Classification (GTDB taxonomy): domain Bacteria; phylum Pseudomonadota; class Gammaproteobacteria; order Burkholderiales; family UBA9220; genus UBA2239. The sequence continues at coordinate 34,035 of JAJZVC010000004.1, forward strand.
CACGGCTGCCATGTCGCCCACTGCCCCAGCTCCAACCTCAAGCTGGCCAGCGGCATCGGCCCCGTGGTGGAAAAACTGGAGCACGACGTCAACGTCGGCCTCGGCACCGATGGGGCCGCAAGCAACAACCGCCTCGACATCCTGGCCGAAATGCGCCTTGCCGCCTTGCTGGCCAAGGGGCAAAGCCGCAAGGCCTTTGCCCTGCCCGCCTTCGAAACCTTGAAACTGGCCACCCTCAACGCGGCCCGCGCCTTGCGCCTCGATCATCTCGTGGGCTCCCTCGAACCGGGCAAAGCGGCCGACATCGTGGCCCTCGACTTCTCGGGCCCGGAAATGGAGCCCTGCTACGACCCCGTCTCCCACCTGGTTTACGCCGCCGGACGGGAACAAGTCAGCCATGTCTGGGTCAACGGGGAACTGCTGCTGAACGAACGCCGCCTGACCACCCTGGACGAGCGCGACCTCCATGCCAAAGCCACCCTGTGGCAGGAGAGAATCCGCAACGCGGCCTGATTTGTGGTTAAATATGCGCCTATGAGCAACGCCGACCAAATCGAACTGGACAAATTCGCCCAACTGGCCCACCGCTGGTGGGACCCCAACAGCGAATTCAAGCCCCTTCACGACATCAACCCCCTGCGCCTCGATTACATCGACCGCACCGCTGGCTTGGCGGGCAAAACGGTCCTCGACGTGGGCTGCGGCGGCGGTATCCTGTCGGAGAGCATGGCCCAGCGGGGCGCCAGCGTCACCGGCATCGACCTGGGCGAAAAGGCCCTCAAGGTCGCCAAGCTCCACAAGCTGGAAAGCGGCGTCAACGTGGACTATCGCCTCATCTCGGCAGAAGACCTCGCCCAGGAGCAACCCCAGCGCTACGACGTGGTCACCTGCATGGAGATGTTGGAGCACGTCCCCGACCCGTCTCTCGTGGTGCGGGCCTGCGCGCAACTGGCAAAGCCCGGCGGTTACATCTTCTTCTCCACCCTCAACCGCAACCTCAAGTCTTATCTCTTTGCGGTGGTGGGCGCCGAATACGTCCTCAACCTGCTGCCAAAGGGCACCCACGAATACGCCAAATTCCTCAAGCCCTCCGAACTGTCCCGGTCCTGTCGCGACGCTGGCCTGGAAGTGGCGGACATCACCGGCATGAGCTACAACCCCTTCAACAAGTCCTACTCCCTCGGCAAGGGCACCTCGGTCAACTACCTCCTCTGCTGCCGCGCCTGATGTACCGCGCCGTCCTCTTCGACCTCGACGGCACACTGGCCGACACCGCGCCGGACCTGGGTCACGCCCTAAACCTGCTGTTGGAACGCCACGGCCGCCCCGTCCTTTCCCAGGAAACCCTACGCCCCTACGCTTCCCACGGCACCCCTGGCCTCCTCGGCATCGGCTTCGGCCTCACCCCCGAGGACCCGCGCTTCGCCCCCCTGCGGCAGGAATACCTGGCCCTGTACGAGGCCCACCTCGTCACCCATACCCGCCTCTTCGCAGGCATGGCCGAATTGCTGGAACAGCTCGAACAGCGCGGCCTTCCCTGGGGCGTCGTCACCAACAAACCGGAGCGCTTCGCCCTTCCCCTCATGGAACGCCTCGGCCTGAGAAACCGCGCCGCCACCGTCATCGGCGGCGACACCTGCCCGCGCCCCAAACCCCACCCCGAACCCATGCACCGCGCCAGCCAGGACGTCGGCGTCCCCCCTGCCGAATGCCTCTACGTGGGCGATGCGGAGAGAGACGTGGAAGCCGCCCGGGCCGCCGGCATGAACACCCTCATCGCCGCCTACGGCTACCTGGGCGAGCATGACCGCCCGCTGGAATGGAACGCCCTCGGCATCATCCACTCCCCCCTCGACATCCTCGCCTATCTCGACTGATAACCGGGTATAATAAAAATCGTGAAGCAGCGGAACTTTCCATTCCCACTGCTTTCATAGGTAGGACTGCTTGGGGGCGACCTGGCTTCGACGTGGGTTGCAAAGCAGCGCAGGGCATACCGAGGACCAGCCACCTCGTAAATCCGCTGGAAAAAAATAGTCGCCAACGACGAAACTTACGCTCTGGCCGCTTAATCGGCCAGACTCTGCACTAGCCTGACTCCGGGCTAGGCGGGGCAACCCGCAGCAGAGTCATTTCAGGAGTCTCGCGCCGTTCAGGGTTGCTTTGACCGGCGTTAAATCCAAGGCAACTCGCCTGAATCGAGCCTGTTCGGCCGGCGCGCTTCGGGTTAAAACCCAATCGACCGGACTAAGTATGTAGAACTGTCTGTAGAGGGCTTGCGGACGCGGGTTCGATTCCCGCCGCCTCCACCATTTACCTATCCAACATCATCCAAGGCCGTCCCAAAGACGGCCTTTTTCTTTTATTTTACAGGCACTTCAAGCCCACAACAGTCCCATATATTCCCACTACAGCCCAAGAATTAGGGGTATTCACTTGGGGGTATCATGGTTTATCATCCAAAACAGCAGAATTATTTTGGGGGTACACCATGCCGAAAAAAATCACGCCGCTCACCGATGCAGAAGTTAAATCCTTTATAAAACAAGATGTAAAAGGCTCAAAACTATTCGATGGGGGCGGCCTGTTTCTTCACATTCCCCCAAAATCCGGTGCCCCCTCTTGGCGCGTGAAGTACCGTTTTGGGGGTAAAGAAAGAACCTTCACTCTGGGCCAGTACCCTCAAATCACCCTCGCCAACGCAAGGATTGAGTTGTTGAAGGTAAGGGAACAGGTGAAGCAAGGGCATGACCCGGTACAGCAGCGCCAGCTCACAATCAAAGGGAACCAGGAGTCAGCGGAAGCCACCTTCGCCGCTATTGCCGCTCAATGGCTGGAAAAGAAGGCGATGGACTGGAGCGCAGGACACCACCAAAGGGCAAAACGCGCCATTGAACGGGACTTGTTTCCCCACTTGGGGAAGTTGCCTATCGCCCAGGTGGATTCATATTTACTAGCACAAGCCATTAAACCAACTGTAGATCGCGGCGTCATCGAAACCGCCGACCGCATCCTTCAACACACCACCGGCATTTTCAACTTCGCTAAAGGGCTTGGAATTTACAAGGGTGACAACCCAGTAGATGGTGCGCGGGAAGTGGTAATGCGGAAAAAGCCCACTCCCAAACGGATGCCAGCTTTAACAACATGGAACAGCCTTGGAGAGATTTTACGCAAAGCGAAAGCCGCCAACATTTCCCCGGCAATCTATTTGCTTCATCGCCTCATTGCATTTTCATCCGTCCGAATCGGCACCGCCGTCCTTGCAGAGTGGAAAGAATTTGACCTAAATTCCAGCCCCGCGATTTGGACGATCCCACGGGAAAAAATGAAAATGAAGTCCCGCCACTCCGACCACCGCATCCCCCTTCCGGCTGTAGTTGCCCAGGAATTGCGAGAATGGAAATCTCTTGGGTTATCGCGAAAGCTGGTATTCCCTTCCCCGCAAGCCAACAAGAACGGGCAACCGATAAGTTCCGAAGGCTTGGAGAAGGCATACAGGGTAACTTTAGGTCTGGAGGGCAAGCACACCCCGCACGGCTGGCGGGCTGCCTTTTCCACCCTTGCAAGGGATGAAGGGTTTAACCGAGAAGTCGTGGAAATCGCCCTCGACCACTGCCACGATGATGAAGTAGCAATGGCTTACGACCGTGGGGAGCGATGGGAAGAACGGGTTAAGCTGTTCCAGTGGTGGGGCGTGAAGCTACAGGAATCAGAAGCCAGTTAGGCCGCCATTTCCAGCACATTTTTAATAGTAGTGGCGTACCATTTCCCGCCCCTTGCGGTCTTTACCCCAAGGTTGTTTAGCTGGTCGGCGATAGCTCCCAAGGACATTCCCTGCCCTCGATGCTGACGGATGGTAGGCAATACCTTCTCCGCGAACTCCAAAGCCTTTTCCCGGTTGGCCTGCTGTCCTTTCTTTCGGGCTTCATCAAGATTTGTCCGATTTCCAAGCATTGCGCCTTCGGCCTTCTTCGCCGCCAATGCCGCCCTGGTGCGGCTGCTGATTAGTTTGCGCTCTTTCTCCGACAAAGCCGCGAACAGGTGAAGGATAAAGGGGTCGGTATCCACGCCCAATTCAACTACGATGAACGGAACACCACGTGCCATTAGACCAGAGATAAAAGCCACGTCCCGGCTCAGTCTGTCCAGTTTCGCCACGATAACCGGGCACCGGGCTTTGTGTGCCTTTGCCAGAGCATCCCGCAAGCCCTCCCGATCATCTAACCCCAGCTTGCCACTTGCCACCTCTGTTATCACCTCAACCAGCTCAAATCCCTCAGCCTCGGCAAATCTCCGCACCGCCTCAGCCTGCGCGGCCATACCCAAGCCACTGCGCCCCTGCTCCCTGGTGCTGACCCTTACATATCCGATTGCTGATTTCATGGTGGCGGCCCCTATAACCATTAAACGTATAATCATTATACGACCGTTTACGGTTTATACAATGTATTTTTGAGGTTACGGCGTCAAAAGAATAACCCCATTACCCCCGCCCCCAGGGGCAAGTAGCCATATAAATGCCGTCGGAATTGTGTCCATGTGGCAAGCTATAGAACGGCATGACTCCCACACCGTTTCAGTAACTTGCAATTCCTTTAAATAAGTGATAGATGATTGTTTATATTGTGTTATTTAAGGGAGTGATGATGCCAGATAAACCAATGGAATTCGATTTAGACAAGGTGCGGGCGCTGGCCGCGAAGGGATTGAACAACAAACAAATTGCAGCCGCCATCGGATGCTCAGAGCGAACCGTTCAAAGACGTTTGGCAGAAGATGAAGATTTCGCCGCCGCTGTCGCGGAAGGTCAGGCGCTCTTATGTGTTGAAGTGGGGAATCTCTTACTCGACGCCGCCCGGAATGGTTCCGTGGATGCAATGAAGTTTATTGCAGATCGAAAAGCTGGATGGACGAAGCAAACGAAAACCGAAGTTGAAGTCTCGGCAGCGCCTAGTTTGCAAATTGTTTTTGCGCCGACTCCTGGTGTTGGAAACTAACCCCGAGTTATCTCACCGGAGAGAGCATATGTTGAATGAGTCAGATTATGTTTCTGAATACATGTTACGAGCGTCGAAAGTAGGGTGTCGCCTCCAACGAAAGGAAATAACCAAACATTTAAAACAGGCGATAAAAGATATTGTTGGTACGACTTCATGTCATCTAGTTCTCTTACGAAGGTATGCCATCTGGTATCTACGTCCATATCTCAGGGGGTTATTCCGGGTTCTGGCATTTCGACAACCACTAAATAGTTCATCATCTGCTTCCCTTTCGGTCGAACGGCAGGAACCATTATAGGCACAAAACCCACCGCTTCGGGTGGGGAAAGATTGTTATAAAATTGGGGCGGTCTAGTGCATGACCAGCCCCAGGAATTCCGGTAAATCTTCTGCATAACTCCAAGCGCCGCCGTAAATAACCATGTGCCTCATGCACTGCCCCCCAGCGGCCCCACAATCCGCAACGTAAACCACTGGCAGCACCTCTTTTCCCACCCGCGCACCAAGGCCAGATGGGGCAGCAGTCAAAGTTTTATAGGCTGGCTTGAGTTGCCCTTGGTCAGCACCAGCTACTAACCGATCAATAACCGCTCGATATGCCTGGTATGCCTGGTAAGACTTTTTACGGCTACCGGGATTTTCCTGGTTCCAGCGTTCCAGTGTTGCGAGAATGAAATTTAGATCAAGGTCATCAAAATCAACCGTTTTAGTAAAATCAATCGCATTCTCCATTATTTACCTCCCCGATTCCGACGTGCAAAGGCGTCATACACCCCTGTCATAATTTCCGCTTCCGCTTTCTTTTTCGCAGCCTCTAAGGCTTCTAACGTCTGACGGGCTTTCTCGATATTAGCCTCTTTCTCGGCAAGGTATTTTTCCCGTTCTTCGGTGCTATTACTGATAATTAAATTGCTTTTAAGCATATACAACTCCTATAAGATGCCATCGCTGGCTGTTAAAAAATCTGTAGCAGGACAATTAGGACGATTTAGTGCGATTTCCGGTAAAGCCTTCGGGGAAATCAAAAAATATATTAATAAGCAAATGGGGTCTAATCGTCCTGATCGTCCTGGTCGCCATTCCATACTCACCCACCCCTCCGAAGGCGAATCCCGCGCCGGTACTTGATTCCCCCGCGCTTCTCGTCACTGATTCCCCGTTCCGATAACTTCCGTCCGAAGGAGTTGGCGGTCATCTTGTGGAATCCATTTTCTTCGCACCAGTACCGGAAAGAGGAATAAAGGGAACTTGCCGTTATCTCGTAATCCCCGGCCTCACATTCGGCCTCTAGGAATTGGCCCACGATGTCGGAATCTGCTTGGTAGCTGGCCGTTTCCTTGCGAATCTCGTCCGGTAGGGATAACCCTTCTTGCTGGTACAACTTCCAGCCTTCAATACCCCAGTTGAGGATGCCGCTTGCTTCTTTTTGCATTTTCTCGAAGAGTTTTGCGTCTCTTTCAGCCTCTGGAATGGTTACTCCAAACAGCACCAGGGCAAGCCGCCGCCAAAACCCGTAATCACTCCCAGAAACAAAAGGTTTGTGATTGCCAGCAACCCAGATTTTCGCCCTGGGCGTGAACTCGAAGTACTCTCTAAATAAGTAGCGGGCTACCATCCGATCACCGCCCGACAACTGCTTCAACAAGGTTTCCGCCCATTTTCGTCCGTCCGGTAGTTCGTTCGCTAAGGCAAACCTCACTCCGACCAGGGTGGCGACGTCGTTTGGCACACCCGCATCCGCGCCCCTATCCATAAGGGTTTCTGAGGGGAGCATCCGACCATAGCCGCCCATGAGCCACAACCACAGACCCAACAGGACGGATTTGCCGTTAGCGCCAAGCCCGTAAGCGAAGTTCACACTCTGCACCTCCGTCAGGCCTGACAAGGAATAACCCAGGCTTTTCTGGATATATCGCCGGATTGCTGGGTTCGGTTGAACCTGCTCCAGGAACTCCAGGAACCTAGGGCAGCCAGCAGCTATATCAAAGGGCGCATTTAGTGTCCTGGTGACGTAATCCCCGGCCACCATCGGCCTAACTTTTGCTGACCTAAGATCAAGCACCTCCCCGCTTTTTAATCCAACTAATAGGGGGTCGGAATCAAAAAATTCCTGGTGCATCGTGATACCGGGGAGGGCCTTGAGTAAACGCGCAGCGCCCTCGACGAAGGACGACCTTTCGGCCCTTAGTGTCGCCGCGATCACCTTTGCCCCCTTGTCGCTTCCGTGTCGTGCCTGCTCGATTCCGCGCTCCTTCACCTCCGCCAAGACTGCTAGGATTTCCCTTGCAATCGCGCCGCCGGAATCCTTGTTCCAGACCCTGGATGCCTCGTCAAACACCACGAAGCTATCCTGCTCTGGTACGAAGTGGATTTGCCCCTTCCGGCGGGCTGCAACGGCCTGCGCAACCTGGAGTTCAGTAACCGAATCAACCTCGGCTCTTGTGGCATTTTTGGCGGATAAATCGGGAGTTAAAATCAAGCGGATTTCGGATTCCAACATACCGAATTCGCGACCCTTTTCCACGGCCAGCCCGAGATGTTGTTCAGGGCTGTCGGATTGGGTTTTGATTACATTAAGGAGTGTCGCTAGGCTCTGGGCAGACGTAGCTTTCTCGATAATTCCCGCAGCGGTATTGGAATTCATGGCCGCCCCCCTTTCGGTTCATGCTCAAAGCCCAAGGCAATAGGGGAACGAATTACACCGTAGAAACGACAGTCAGGACAAACGTCTCGGTTAGCGTCGTTGAATCTCGAACAGAGCGCGGGCTTGATACCTTCGCTTTTAATTCGCTCCACGCGATATTCCAATTCCGATTCGCGGAAGTTGGGGTATTTATCGGAACACTCCCTGGAAAGATTCGGCTCGGAATGCTCAGTGATTGATAGGGCCGACCACCAGTAAGGCTCAGGAACATCCCCGCCCAGCGCTCTTACCAAAGCCATTTGCGGGCAACGTTGAATTATTAAATTGGCGTCCGGCTTAGGTCGAAATCCTTCCCAAATCACTTCCCTGGAAATCCCTTGCCCTTCAAATGAAGATGCCAAACCAGGTTCAGGGTGCCCCTCCAGAATCCAGCGTGCCTTCCTTATGTAAAAGTCCCGATGCTCTTGGCTGTATCCCTCAATCCGAGGCCAATTAGCACGTATGTGGCAGGAGGTGTCGGTATCGCAGAGCGCCTTGACTTGTTCCCACGTCAGGGCAACCCCTTGACTTTTATTATGATAATGCGTATTATTCGCATTGTTCATCACGCCATTGCTGTCTCCTAAAACGCCACCGTCCCGAGTGGCGTTCCCCATTCTAGGGGCGCTCATTGTGGCACCTGCTCAAAATTACTCATCCAGGCTTCCGCTTCCGCCACTGGAACAAGACGCCGCTTACCGAGTTTCAGGGTTTTAGGCCCTTTTCCTTCCGCAAGTAATCGGTAGAAGTTTGACTTTGAAAGGCCGTAAGCCTTTAAGAATTCTTGAATTGATAGGTTTCTTTTTTCCTGCATAAAATTTCCTTCTAAAAAAATTTTCAAAAAACATTTGACATTCACCTAAACCGTAAAATATACTTATAGGTTAGGATAATTGTGCTTCTATCACACTGCGGGGGACTTGTCAACCCCCCAAGGGACTTACAGGGAATCGAATCAACCTTTAGGGGTAATGTGGGGGTATATCGCCATTTATGGCTATAGCACTTATTGATTGTTTTTGTTATATATCAATAAGATGTGAACTTCTTAGCGGTTAGTCGCCGCCTCCACCAAATCGAATAAAATCGGCACCTTTTATGGTGCCGTTTTTATTGCTACCCATTTCTAGCTTACCGTTCCCGACCGGCCTCGTGGAAAGCCTTCTGCACCGGCGACAGCAGATGGTTAATAGGGGCAGACCACTGTTTTTCCCGCTTGAAGCACCTCTGCTTGCACAGGTGCTCTTATCCCAAGAGAGAAACCGTGGTCTGTCCCCTATTATTGCATTGAAATAGCTCTGATCACAGGCAACCAAAAGGAGTTTCGTCAGTTCCACGCTAGTACGGTTGGTCATTTTTGCTCCCCTTCACAGACGTTGATTACGCGAAGTTTGTACTGCCCGTTACCTTCAATACGGAATCGATCATCGCTTCCAAATGCCAGCTTGCAGCCATCGGGCGACAGGGCGAATCCACCGCCTAACCGACCCGCCACAACCCGCTTTGGACTGGTGCCTTGCTGATACCGATAGACCCCCGATTTACCGATAAAGCGGGTTAACGATGGGTCAGCTCCCATGAATAGGATTCCGTTGCGCGTTGGCATCACCCCTATCTCGTTAGCCAGTGGCCAGTTACGGTCACGCTTATAGGTCAGGGCTTCTTCGATTCGGCCATCGGGGTATAACCACCAGAGGGTGGCGCTAATGCCATCGGGCAGCGGGCTAACCCAGTACTCCGTGTTGATGAGATAGGCCTTTTTGTATGCGAAATAGCGAGGGGTGAAATTCACGCGATACCCGGCTTGGAGACGGCTTTTAAATACATCGGGCAATTCAATCGCTGGCCCTTGGCTTGCTCCGGGACGGTACAGCTTGGCGGGATAAAATGCTGATACACGCTCGTTCTGCTGCAATTCCTGATATTCCAGCAGCCCATGCTCCGGCCTCAGCCGCTTGATGAGCTTGCCTTTCGTCCACGCAGGCAAGGGCGACAACTCCGACGAAGCCCTACAGGCAAGACTAAAGTCAAATCCCTGCAGTTCTTCTCGGCTTATTTCCCGGCTAGAAAGACTGTGCAGTGTTCCCCGAACAAGCCAAAAACGATCTTTCTCAGAGAGCGCACGAATATCGCGATTGTCGTTGGCATAAGCAACCTGTTCTCCATCTACACATAGCTGGCCGGTAAATTCTCCATACCATTCGATCTTCCCCGTCTTTAAATCAAGAGTCGCGAATTTGCCGACCCTTTTTCCTGGATATTGCGTCGGACGGGTTTCCTGAATCGCAACCAGTCCCTTGAAAACCAGCCTGGATTCATTCATCCAATGGATGCTCCCTGGAGTAGGCGCGACTTCAACTCCGTAGTCCTTGACTTGCACAGCCCAGGCAGTGGCCGGCAATAGATTGGGGAACAAGCAAAGGGCATATCCCAGCACATAAATAATTAGCTGTTTCATCATGCAGCCTTCCTATGGTTGCTGTCGGCGCTGGCGGTCATTGCTACCGCGTTGATGGAGCTGGAGCTGGCGGCGATGGAGCCCAGCCCGAGGCCGGCGAGCATCCGGAAAAAAGCTTCGCCCGAGGTGACGGTTTCGTTGTTGAACAGGTTGCCGAATGCGCCGGCCCACTTCACGGCGTCCTGGGCTTGGATGAGGGTGGCGGCTTCGCTGATTACGCCTGCGCCGGCAAATTCGGCGCCGGTGCGAACATGGGTGTAGAAGGCGGTCTCGATGCGGTGGGCGTCGGCGATGTCCAGGGGGTTGCCGGCATGGACGCCGGCGAGGTATTTCCAGTCGAAGAGCACCAATTGGCCGCCGGTGCCGATGTGGCCGCCACCGAGGCGGAGCAATAATAGGGGACAGACCACGGTTTTTTTCCGCTTGAAGCGTCTCTGCTTGTACTGGTGCTCTTGTCCCAAGAGAGAAACCATGGTCTATCCCCTATTTCGGTTTTTTATCTTTATAAGAATATAAGCGTAACTTTACATGCCCCTTTACGCCGAAACATCCGCAGAATTACCAGTCTTGACGGCTTAATTGCCTTTAGCGCATAAGTTCAAGCTTGATACTCTTGTCATGGCCAAGCCGGCCCAGCGCAAGCGCTCGCCGAACTCCTAGCCGAAGGTGAACGCATACGCCTCCACTCCCGGTGTTTCCGTCCTGATTTCCAGCAGGCTGTTCTTCGGCGTTTTCTGGTCGATCAGCTCGTAGAGGGTATTGCGCTCGATGGTCGCCACGCCATTGGGCGCGTCCTTGCCGGCGTTGGCGCCGACGGGTTCGCCGTTCAGCGTGAGCGACACGCGCACCGGCTTGCCGCTGGCGCTGCCCAGCACCAGGAACACCTTGCCGGCCTTGAAGTTGAGGCGCAGGGCCGCGTCTTTTTCCAGGGCCACGATTTTTTCGGCTTCCACTCTCCAGCCGCCGCTCAAGGCCCAGGCATCTTCCGGCAGGAAGGCAGGGAAGCGGTAACTGCCGCGACCGTCCCGCGCCACCTGGTCCTTGCCGCCGAAGCCGTCCGCCCTGGCGTAGCCGAGATAGGTTTCCGGCGTCTGGTCGGGGGCGAAGTCCGGCTCCTTGGCCTGCATACCGTCAGCCTTGCTCTTCAGGCCGAGCAGATAACGGATGTTGTTTTCCGTCACGTCGTATTCGCCCTCGCCGAAGTGGGTGTACACCACCTGCCCGTCGCGATTGATGAGGTAGTGGGCGGGCCAGTAAACGTTGTTGAAATTGGTCCAGGTGGCGAGATGGTTATCCAGGGCCACCGGATAGCGGATGCCATGCTGAGCGATGGCGGCCTTGACGTTGTCGAGCTTCTTCTCGAACTCGAATTCGGGCGCGTGGACGCCGACGATCACCAGGCCCTGGCCGCGGTATTTCCGGTCCCAGTCGGTGAGATAAGGCAAGGTGCGGATACAGTTGATGCAGGAATAGGTCCAGAAATCCACCAGCACCACTTTTCCCTTGAGGCTCTTCATGGCGAGGGGCGGCGAATTGAGCCAGGCATCGATGCCGGCGAACTCCGGCGCGGGATAGGGCCGATCCAGGCCGTTGCGCAGGCCCGTTTCCCTTTGCGCTGCCGGCGGCTTGCCGACGGAGGCGAAGAACGTCCGCGCATCCACGCCGGAAGCGATGTAGGCGACGGAAAGCAGGATCAGCACGCCGAACGCCTTGCGCGCGCCCTCGGCATGGCGCGTGAAGAACCCCAGTTTGCTCATGATTTTTCTCCCGGACAGGGCGATCGCCAGCATCGGCACGCCGGCGCCGAGGGCGAAAGAAACGATGATCAGATTGCCGGCCAGATCGGTCTGCTGACGGATGACCTGCACCAGCACGGCGGCAAGAATCGGCCCGGCGCAGGGCGTCCACACCAGGCCGATGAGGGCGCCGATCATGACGCCGCTCAGCAGCCCTTCGCCGCCGCTGGAAGCCAAGCGGTTGCCGAAATTGGCCGCCCCTTGGGTCAGGGCGCTGAATTTCTCCGACAGCCTTTCCGACAGCAGCACCACCCCGAACAGGGCCAGCAGCATCAGGGAGGCCTCCTTGATGACGTCGAGGTCGATGCCCAGCAGGGCGACGATCTTGCGGGCGGTGATGGCGAACAGGCTGAAGGCGAACACGAAGCCGATGATGATGCCGTAGGGTCGCCGCCGGCCGCCTTCCACCGAGGCCGCCAGCACCAAGGGCAGCACCGGCAGGATGCAGGGGGAGACGATCAGGGCCAGGCCCTCGAGAAACGCCAAGCCGATTTCGATGGGGTTCATCATCCGTGCCTCGCTGCGAAGCGTGCGTTAAACATTCCCGCTAATTCAGTGAGCACTGAAGAGGCGATTCTTTTCAGCCGATGGCGATGGCGTAGGCGATGAGCTTGCTGAGGGCGATCACGGAACACGCCACCACCAGGTGCTTGGAAACTTCCGAGCGCGCGCTCACGCCCCGCTCCCGGGCCAGCAGGCAGGTGAGTACCGTCAGCAGGAACAGCCCCCAGGCGATGGCGATGAAAACGGCGGCCCGGAGCGGAAAAACCGCCACGATGAGCGCGAAGCTGAGCCCGCCCAGCAGGCGGGAGGCGAAATTCCACACGGTGCCGACGAAGGCCTCGTGCTTCTCCAGGTGCTCGGACTCCTGGTAGATGTGGATGCTGAGGGAATCCGTCAGGTTGTCGGCCAGGGCCGCGATGAGCAGGGCGCTGATGATGACGGACTTGGCCGCGCCGCTGGCGCCGAGGCCCGTGATGAGGGCCATTCCCGTCACGATCGCCGCCGTGCTGCCGAAGCTGATTCGACTGATTTTGAACATGTCCGCCGCCTGAAATGATTAGAGCATCGCGCCGTTTGGCGTTTGGACGTTAGACGCGCCTCCCCGCCAAAAATTCATAGCACCAAGAGCCTATTTCAGTAGGCCCTAAGGCGTCGAATGCGCCTCTCAGCCCCGGTAGGAGCGGATTTCCTCCAGCTCGGCCAGGGCGTCCTCGGTGATGTCCGCCAAGTCTTCCCCGTTGAGCCCCAGGTAGTCCAGGGCCTTCTGTCCGCCGGCGCGCCACTCGGCGTCGTCGGGCATGCCGAGGAAGGAGGCGACGATATGCTCGGCGATCAGGGTGATGGCCACCAGGGCGCGTACCTGGGGTTCCACGTGGCCGGTGGAAAAAATGCCGAGGTCGTGGTGCAGCAGAATCGCCTCGCTGATGTGGGACGGCAGGAACCAGTTGCGCGCCAGGATGTTGCCCACCACCGCATGGTTGGTGGCATAGCTCTCGTCCTCCACGGCGATGACCAGCTCGGCGGCGTTGTTGGCGGCGGCGAGCTTGTCCTTGTAGTCGGGGAACTTCTGCATCAGGATGGGGATGCCGCAGTCGTGGAACAGGCCGTGGGTGTAGGCGTCCTCCCGGGACACGCCGTGAAGCCGGACCGCCATGTGGGAGGCCACCACGGCGGTGAAGTTGGAGCGGTCCCAGAAGCGCTCCATGGAGATGCCGTCGCCGCCCAGGGTCTTGCGCAGGGCCAGGCCGGTGACGATTTGGGCGATGTTCTTCAGCCCCAGCACGGACACCGCCTGCTGCACCGACGCGACCTTGTTGCGCAGGGCGAAGAAGGGGGAATTGGCCGTCTTCAGCATCGACGCCGCCAGGCTCACGTCGCCGCTGATCAGCTTCACCAGCTTGGGAAACTCCACTTCCGGCTTGCGCACCTCCTCCATCAGCGCCACCACCACCCCCGGGCAAGGGGGAACCTGGATGCTCTTGAGGATGTTCTCGGCGGCTTGGGTATCGATTTCCGTTTTGCTGTTGTCCATGGGCCTGTCGCGGTGAAGAGTTGAACGGGGTTTATCAGTTCTATCACTGTTATCATTATTTCCGTTTGCAGTTTAGGCCATTTGCATAGCCTTGCGCTAGTGGCGGCCGCCGATTCCGTATTTCCCCTCCCGGCGGTGCTATCATCACAGCGACGCCATTACTGGAAGCCCCCATGACCGCCCACTCCGCCGAAAAAATCCGCAACATGGCCCTGTTCTGCGATTTCGAGAACGTGGCCCTCGGCGTGCGCGACGCCAAGTACGCCAAGTTCGACATCAGCAAGGTGCTGGAGCGCCTGCTGCTCAAGGGCAGCATCGTGGTGAAGAAAGCCTATTGCGACTGGGAGCGCTACAAGGAGTTCAAGGCCGCCATGCACGAAGCCTCCTTCGAACTGATCGAAATTCCCCACGTGCGCCAGTCGGGCAAGAACTCCGCCGACATCCGCATGGTGGTGGACGCCCTGGACCTGTGCTACACCAAGTCCCACGTGGACACGTTCGTCATCATCAGCGGCGACTCGGATTTCTCCCCCCTGGTGAGCAAGCTGCGGGAGAACAACAAGACGGTGATCGGCATCGGCGTCAAGAACTCCACCTCCGATCTGCTCATTGCCAACTGCGACGAGTTCATCTACTACGACGACCTGGTGCGGGAAACCGCGGAAAAGGCGAAGAAGCGCACCCGCAAGAAACCCGCCGCCAAAAGCGCCACGGAGCCCACTCCCAAGGCCGCCCCGGCGGAGGAAAAAGACAAGACCCAGGAAGCCCTGGAGCTGGTGTTGGAAACGGTGGAAGCCCTGTTCGCCGAACGGGGCGAGGAGGAGAAAATCTGGGGCTCCATGGTGAAGCAGGCCCTGAAGCGCCGCAAGCCGGGATTCAACGAGAGCTACTACGGCTTCCGCTCCTTCGGCAAGCTCCTCGACGAAGCCGCCGCCCGCAAGCTCCTGGAACTGGAGCACGACGACAAGTCCGGCGGCGTCATCATCCGCAACTTCAATCCCGAATACTAAGCTTCCTCGTTCTCCCGCAGCAGGTGGGTCCAGAGGGGGTTGAGGTCGGCATTCGCCGCTTCCAGCAGGGCCATCACCCTGGCCTTTTGCGCTTCGCCCATGGGTTCCTCCCCCAGGCTGTCCACCGCCCGCAACAGGGACTGGATGGAAACGAACTCCAGGTGCCGCGGCCAATCAGGCACGGCCCAGGTATCGTTGATCGCCAAGCGTAGCGGCAGACGAGGGAGAACCTTGTCCCGCAGCAGGCTGACGGCCTCGTCGCCGGCGGCGGAATCCCAGGTCCAGAGCTTCTTCTCCGGGCTCCAGTGCTCCAGCTTGGCGCAGCTGATGGACGCCCAGCCCGCCCACGACACGCCGTGGAAACTCAGCCCCTCGCCGGAGACCTCCACCCGCCGCAGCAAGGGGGTCCGGTCCTCCGCCACGTAGACATCGACCCACCTCCGCCCCGGCTTGGCGCCTGCGTCGGGGAGAGAAACCGCGCCCAGATAGGTGAGGACGGTCCGTTTCCGGCTGCGGAGAATGGACGACGTTTCCTTCTGGGCGATCATCACCAGGGCCTTCAGCAGGCGGGGGTGCAGGCGGGTCACGATCTGGCGGAACGCCTCGGCCCCTTCCTCGCTGTCGCCGCCCTTCAGCCAGCGGTCGGCCAGTTCGGCGAGAACTTCCAGCTCGCTCGCCAGGTCGCTGACGGTGATGGGGGGGGTTTCCTTGCGGATGACTTCGATTTCATTCATGGACGGGCTTCGGCGGCAAGCGTGAACACTGTTAACCCTAGCCAATGCGGCGAATAATTCAACCGTCCGCCGCCCAGGTCTCGGCGATTTTCCGCTTCTCCTCCGCCGGCAGCCGCTTGATGGCCTGCTCCGCCTTCGCCGCCAGGCTGCGGTTGAGATACCGCCGCTGGGCGAGCAGGCGCAGGGGGGGATTGGCACGGGTGTATTTGGCGCCCCGTCCCTCCGCATGGGCGCGGTAGCGGGCCGCCACGTCGGTGGTGATGCCGGTGTAGACGGCGCCGTTGCGGCATTCGATCAGGTACAGCCACCAGGCGGGCATGGATGCTCCAGGAACGCGATGGGCCATGGTAACACCAAAACAGAAAGGGCAGCCGAGGCTGCCCTTTCTGACCGGATAGCGCGACGTTCAGGCGCGGCGCTTGAATTCGCCGGTGCGGGTGTCGATCTCGATCTTGTCGCCGATTTCCACGAAGGCGGCCACGGGCAGCTCGAAGCCCGTGCCTTTCAGGCGGGCGGGCTTCATCACCTTGCCGGAGGTGTCGCCGCGCACGGCGGGCTCGGTGTACTCCACTTCGCGCACCAGGGTGGTGGGCAGTTCCAGGGAGATGGCCTTGCCCTGGTAGAACACCACTTCGCAGGGCATGCCGTCTTCCAGGTAGTTGAGGGCGTCGCCCATGTTGTCCTTCTCCACTTCATACTGGTTGTACTCGGTGTCCATGAACACGTACATGGGGTCGGCGAAGTAGGAGTAGGTGCACTCCTTGCGCTCCAGGACCACCACGTCGAACTTCTCGTCGGCCTTGTACACCGACTCGGTCACGGAACCGGTGAGGAGGTTCTTCATCTTCATCTTCATCACGGCGGCGTTGCGGCCGGATTTGTTGTACTCGGCCTTTTGCACCACCATGGGGTCGTTGCCCACCATGATGACGTTGCCGGCGCGGATTTCCTGAGCTTGCTTCATAAAATTCGTCCTGGAGTATTGGGAATGAGCGGATGCAAAGCCCGCTATTTTACCTTATTTTTCAGAAAATTCACCAGGTTCGACAGCAAATCCCCGTGGGAGCGCAGGGTTTCCGCCCAGCGGACGGCATGGCGCCCCAGTTCGGCATGGCGCGCCCAGAAGGCATTCCAGGCCGCCCCTGCGTTCCCCCCCCCGTTCCAGGCCGATTCCAGGGTTTGCAGGGCCTCCTTGGCCTGGGGCGGCAAGCCCGCCCCGTAGCGGCCGAGAAAGGCTTCCAGCTTGATCAGATGTGCCTCCTCCTGCTGGGGGTAGATACGCCACACCAGCGGCTTGGCGGCCCACTGGGCGCGAACGAAGGAATCCTCGCCGCGGACGAAGTTGCAGTCGCAGGCCCACAGCAGCCGATCGTATTTCTCCTGGGCGACGAAGGGCAATACCCGCGCCTCCAGCTTGCCGCGACGGAAAACGCTCCCCGCCGCGGCGCCGGCAGCGCCGAAAAAATCCGCCAGGGGGGCCGCCGACCGCCCTTCGGGCACCAGGGCCACTACCGGACGCCCGCCCTCGGCCCAGGCCGTCAGCAGCCCCGCCACATCCTCGTCGCCGTAGCCAAAGAGGGAAATCCGCAGCTCGTCCCCCTGGGGCCCGAGGCCCAGTTCGCGCCAGAACGCTTCCCGGGCCGCCGGGTCGGCGAGGAAGGCGCGGCGCTCTTCCTCCAGCCCCCTTTCCCGCAGCAGGCCGCCGGTGGCCGGAGAGAATCCGGGAAAGAAAAAATACTTCGTCAAGGGAAGGCGCGGATGAGGCGAGGCAAGGCCATGGCAATCCTCCACCCACTCCTCGGCGCTGAGGTACTCCAGGTTCACCCACAGGGGCTTGGATTCCCGAGCCGCCATGCCGGCCACGTAGCGCTCCGGCAGGTGGCAGGCGAAGGCCTCCACCACCACGTCGGCCGGCTCCACCACGGGAAAATCCGCCGCCCAGTGGCGCACTTCCACTCCTTCCGCCAGCTGCCGCTCCCTGGCCGGGTCGAGGCCGTGGCAAAGGCGCTGGAAGCTGGCCAGGTCGTCCACCCACAGGCGCACCCGGTAGCCGTGCTCGCCCGCCAGCTGCCTGGCCAGGCGCCAGCAGACGCCGATATCGCCGTAGTTGTCGACGACGGCGCAAAAGATGTCCCAGCGCCAGCCCAGCACTAGTTGCCGCCCGCCTTCAAGCCAGCCTGGCGCAACCGCGCCTCCAGCTCGGCCAGCACGCCGGAAAAGGCCGTGTTCATGGCCCGCGCCACGGCCTGGGGAGAGCGGTCCGTCAATGCCACCCGCCGGCTCAAATCGGCATTGAAGACGATATCGCCGCTGCCGCCCTTGTCGGTGAGATAGAACTGCACCGTCACCACCGCCGCGGGCTTTTCGCCGCCGCGGAAATCCGCGTAGAGCTCGCTGACGTGCCCTTCCAGGAGGTAATCCGCATCGCCGCCGACGCCCTTCGCCAGGACGTTGCGGAACAGGCCCGACTGCCGCAGCCAGCGGGTGGCGCCGTCGGCGGCCATGGCGCGCGGAGAGACAAAGAACTCGTTATAGAAATCGGCTTCGTAGCGGGTGTCGTCCAGCCGGTACACCAGTCCCTTGCCTTCGAAAGGCGGCGCCACGCTGAAGTTGCCGACCCGCAGGGTGGCGTCCGTGGCTTGTGCCGGCGCCCCGCCGCGCTCTCCCTGCAGCAGATAGGTCTGCCTCGCCAGGGGCGGGCGGTTCACGCTGCAGGCCGAGGCGAAAACCGCCGCCAGCAGGGCCAGGAAAACAATCCGTTTCGTCATCGAGTCACCTCGCTGTGGGGCGGCGGTTCGCCGAAAAGGACGCCGGCCGGATAGCGCTTGGCCGTATCCGTCAGGTCCCTTAGGTTTTCGCTGGTCTGGCGCAGGTTCTCCAGGGTGGCGCTGATATCCTGCTCGCGTCCGGCAAAGGCCTTCTCGGCGCGGATCAGGGTATGCTGAAGGGCATCAAGCGACTGCTGGAACTGGGGGTCCTCGGCCAACTGGCGCAGGCGCTTGGCCGTCGCGCCCAGGTTCTGCGGCATGGAAGCCACGTCGGGGTCCGCCGCGATGCGGTTGAGGGTGGCGGTGAGGGTGCGCAATTGGGACAGGGTGGCGGCCATGTCGGTGCCGATCTTGTCCAGGGGAACCTTCTCCAGTTTCGTGTCCAGATTGTCCACCAGCTTGTTCAGGTTCGCCATCAGGCGATCCAGGTCCATCCGGTTCAGCTTGCGCATGAAGCTTTCCGCAATGTTGACCAACTGGGTCACGGTGCCTTGGGAGGAAGGCACGTAAACATTCTCCGGCGTCCAGTCGATGGGCAGGACGGCGTTGGTCTTGGGGTCCACGTAATCCAGTTCCAGATAACTGGTGCCGGTGAGCCCCTGGGCCGCCAGGCGCACCCGCAATCCCTGCTGGATGTAATGCCGCAGGGCGCCTTCGTCGGTCTCGGTTCCCGCCAGGCCCAACTGCCCCCGCGACAGCCGGGCCTCCACCATCACATACTGGCGCCGCTGGGAAATGGGTTTATCCAGCTCGTAGCGATTGTAGGTGAAGCCGATGTGGCTCACCTCGCCGATCACCACCCCCCGCAGCTTGACCTTGGAACCGACGCTGAGGCCCTGGACCGATTCGTTGAAATAGGTTTCCAAGGTCACGTCGTCGCGGAACAGGGACCCGGCTCCCAGCATCAGCACCACGGCCACCAGCAGCGCGAGCGCGGAAAGGATGAAAAGGCCCAGTTTGAAGTAGCCTGTTTTCTGCGTCATGATGAAACCGCCTCACGGTTGAAAAAGCGGCGCACCCAGGGGTTGTCGCTGTGGTCCCGCAGCATTTCCGGCCTGCCCTCGGCGATGATGCCCCGGGCCGTCTTGTCGAGCATGATAACCCGATCGGCGATGGCGTAGATGCTCGGCAATTCGTGGGTGACCACGACGAAGGTGATGCCCAGGTTGCGCGCCAGGCTCAGGATCAGCTGGTCCAGCTCCGCCGACGTGATCGGGTCCAGGCCGGCGGAGGGCTCGTCGAGGAACAGGATCGCCGGGTCCAGCACCATGGCGCGGGCGATGGCCGCCCGCTTCTGCATCCCGCCGCTGAGTTCCGCCGGCATGTGGCGGCCAAACCCCTCCAGCCCCACCAGGGCGAGCTTGGTGCGCGCCACCAGCTCCCTGGCCTCCGGGGGAAGATCGGTGTACGACTCCAGGGGCAGGGTCACGTTCTCCAGCAGGGTCATGGAACCGAACAGGGCGCCGGATTGGTACATGACGCCGAACTTGCGCAGGAGCGCCAAGCGCTGGACCCCTTGCGCGGTGACGATGTCTTCGCCGTCGATGAGGATGGTTCCCGCCGCGGGCGGGTAGAGGCCGATCAGGTGCTTCAGCAGGGTGCTCTTGCCGCAGCCCGAGCCCCCCAGGATGACGAACACCTCGCCGCGCCGCACCTGGAAGGAGACGTCCTGCAACAGCAAGCCGTCGTCGAAGCCGGCGCTGAGGCCCTCCACGCGGATGATGGCGTCGCCCTGCGGGTCCATGGCGTCAGAAGTCCAGGTAGTAGAACATCACCGCGAACACGCCGTCGGTGATGACGATCAGGACGATGGCGCTGACCACGGCCCGGGTGGTGGAAACCCCCACCGCCGCCGCCCCGGTGCGGGTTTGCAGGCCCCGCAGGCAGCCGATGCCGGCCACCAGGACGCCAAACACGCAGGCCTTGATCAGGCCGCCGGTCAGGTCCTCCCAGTCCGCCGCGGTGGTGAGCTGGCGGTAATAGGTCACCCAGGGGATGTCGAAGCTCCGCATCACCAGGCCGCCCCCCACCAGGCCGATGACGTTGGCGAACACCGTCAGCAGCGGCGCCACCACCAGCCCGGCGAGCACCCGGGTCACCACCAGGAAACGCACCGGGTCGAGGCCCATGGTGACGAGGGCGTCGATCTCCTCGTTCACCTTCATGGTGCCGATCTCCGCCGCGAAGGCCGCCGCGGACCGGCCGGCGAGGAGGATGGCGGTCATCAGCGGCCCCAGTTCCCGCAGCAGGGACAGCCCGACCAGGTTGGCGACGAAGATTTCCGCGCCGAACTGGCGCATCGCCACCGCCGACTGGAAGGCGAGAATCACCCCCATGAGGAAGGCGATCAGGGCGACGATGGGCAGGGCGTTGGCCCCGGCCTCCTGCGCCACGGCCAGGGCATCCTTCCAGCGGACGCGGCGGGGATGGCGCAAGGCGGCCCCAATGGCGGCCGCGCCTTCGCCGACGAAGGCCACCTGCTCCCACAGGTCCCGCCCCAGATCGGCGGCCATCCTGCCCACCCGTTCCACCGTTGAGGGCCGCGCTGCCTCCTGGCGCGCGCTGGCGGCGAAAGCGGCGGGGTCGAAGGGCTCCAGCAGATGGCGGTAAGGCTCGGCGAGATTGCGCACGGACACGGCCGCGCCGGCGGGGCGGGGCTGGCGCAGCAAATCCAGCAGCAGGGCCACCCCGGCCCCGTCGCAATAGTCCACCTCGCCGGCGTCCACCGTGATCGGCTGGGTGGCGTTGCGGACCAGCGCCTGCCGCGCCTCCGCCCAGACGGCGGCGATGGAGTAGGCGTCCAGGCGCCCGCCCAGGGACAGCACCGTCCCGCCTTCCTCCCGTCGTTCGGTCAGGCGCGCCGGCGTCATGGCCTGCGCCCTGAAGAAATGGGCCGGCCGCCCGCGATGCAGGCCACCCCAGTGGCAGAAGCCGTCATCCGCTACCTCTTGCGTATGCGTATGCCTTAAGGTTACACCAAAGCCGAAACCCTGGCGCGGCGGGCAGCGCCCTCAACGGGCGGGAACGGGTGCCGGGGAAGGGCTATCGGCCTGGGCCGGTTCAGAAACCGGGGCGGGGAAAATCCTGGGCAATGGAGCGGAAATGGCCTTCCGTCGCCCGGCGGTAGGCCTCGTCCCCGCCGCCGGAAACGATGTGCTGGCAGCCAGTAACGATGCTTTCCGCCAGGGGGATGGCGACGGTGCGGCCCTTGTAGGTGGCCAGGGGAGAACCGCGGCCCTGGCCGATGCCGCTCACGTCCGCCCAAGTGAGCCCCTGGGCGCCGGCGAAGGGATTGGAACCGATGCCGGTGTCGTAAAGGATTTCGAATACCCGGCAGGCGCCGAAATTTCCGCCCGCGGCCAATTCCAGCAGGTCCTTGGCCGCCTGTTTGCGGTAGGCGCGGAAATCGCCGAGCACCGCCGTGATATCGGCCCAGGACAGGGCATACAGGGTGCTGCTGCGCCCTTCGCTCACCTCCAGCCGGCGGGTGGTGCGCAATTGCCCGTCGCCGTTGAGGGCGGCGATGAACTGGCCGTCCACGGCGCTCCACAGGGCGACGAACTCCGCCGGCGTGGCCGTGTCGGCGATGAGCCGCATGGCCTCCACCGCCGCCTTGGCGCTGGCCTTGCCTTCGTCGAAGCGCTTGTCGACCTTGGCCCAGTAGATGTTGTCCAGCACGTATTGCAAGCGCGCCTCCTGGGGCAGGCGGCGCAGCTCTTCCGCCGGCAGGGGACGGTACATCTCCCGCGCCCCCTGCTTGAGCGCCTGGGAAACGGCCATGTCCCGCTTGCCGACGAGAAAATCCATCATGTCCGCCCGCGCCGCCGCCGGCAGCAGCAGGGCCGCCGCCAAGCTCAGAACCGCGCGCCCCTTCATGGCAGCTTCACCGTCGCCGCGGTGCCGGCGCGCAGGACGTCATCGGTGCGGAACAGCACGTCCGCCGGATAAGTGGGGCCGTCCTTGGTCATCGCCGGCTCCAGGCCGAGGGCGCGGACGGTGCCGGAATAGCTCTTGCCTCCCGCCACCACCGTCACGGCCTGGCCCACCTTGAGCTTGCCGATCTGGTTGTCGTAGAGGCGGAAGCGGGCCAGCATCTCCCCCGCCCTGGCCAGCACCAGCACCGGCTGGGCCTGCAGCCGCACCACCAGGTTCTGCCCCGGCTCCACCCGGCGGTCCACCACCACGGCGTCGAAGGGAGCCCGCAGCACGCTGTCGTCGGCATTCCTGCGCTCCTGGCCGACCCGGGCCGAAGCTTCGCTGGCCTGGGCCGACGCCTTGGCGTAGCGCAGCTTGGCCTGCTCCAGCTCGCTGATGGAAATCACGGTGCGGTTGTAGAGCTCCTGCATGCGCCCCAGATCGCGCTTGGCATCCGCCGCATCCTCCCGCTGGCGCTTCAGGGCGGCCTGGCTCTCCGCCAGCCTCGCCTGGTAAATGCGCCCGTCCAGGGTCAGCAGCGCCTGCCCCTGTTTGACACGGTCCCCCACCTGGGCCTCGACCGTTTCCACCACTCCGGACACCCGGGGCGACAGCTCCACCCGCTGGGACCACTGCAGCACGGCGGGCACGTCCAAGGCCCAAGCCGGCGCGGCGAGCAACGCTGCCGCCATTCCCGTCAGCCAATAGCGTTTCATCGGTTCTTTTCCTTTTCGTCTGCTTTCGTCGCCTGCTCCAGGGGCACCCCCAGCAGCGCTTCCATCCGGGCCAGGGACAGGGCCAGGCGGTATTCCGTCCCCCGCTCCCGCACCTTGGCCTCCATGGTCGCCGCCATGGAGGTGCCCAGGTTGGTCTTCAGCTCCACTTCGTATTCGCCCCGGGCCCGCTCCAGGGCCAAGTCGCGGTAGGCGCTGTGCTGCTTGTTCGCCGCCCTGACCGTGCCGCGCAGCTGCTCGATTTCGAGCCAGTTTTCGAGCAGGGCCTGGGTCAGCTCCATTTTAAGCTTCTCCACCCGGGCCTGGGCCTGCTGAAACAAGGCCCGTTCCTTCGCCTGCCGGGCATCCACCCGCCCGCCCTGATAGAGGGGCCAGTTGAGCACCAGTCCGGCGCGCCATTCGTCCCGCCCGCTCAGTTTGCGCTGGGCATAGTCGGCCGCCTCCATCTCCGCCTCCAGGGTGGGGTTGCGCTCGGCGCGGACCGCCTCCAGGCGCTGGCGGGCGGCCTCCAGCTGGGCCTCGGCGGCCTTCAGGCGCGGGCTGTTGGCCAGCAGCAGGGGCATCAGGGCCTCGTACTCCGGCAGGGGGCGGTCGTTACCCTTCAGCGCCGGGTCTTCCAGGTCCGGCGCCAGCTCGCCGGGCCGGTTCATGGCGATGGCCAGCAGCGCCCGGGCCACCCGCTGGCGCTGCTGGCTGGCGTCGCGCTTGACCTTCATTTCCTGGTAGCGGTTCTCCAGGGCCGCCAAGTCCACGGACGACAGCTTGCCCACCGCGGCCCGATCGCGGCCGTTGTCGAAATCCACGTAGGCCACGGCCATGTATTCGTTGTCGGCGGCGGCCTGGAGGTCCGCCAGCAGAACGTCGAAGAACCGCGCCATGATGTCGAGGCGGCGCCGGTCCCGGGCCCCGATCAGGTCGGCGCCGCGGGAATCCGCCTCGGATTTGGCGGCGGCTTCCAGGGAGGCGCTGCGGCCGAAATCGTAGAGGGATTTGCGCAGGGTCAGACGGACGCTGTTGTCGCTGAGCTGGGAATAGCCGTCCGGGGGAAGGCTGGGCTTCACCCGGCGCAGCCCCGCTTCCAGGTTGACGTTGAGGTCCTGGCGGGCGGCGGCGAGATCCAGGTCGGCCACGGCGGCGTCCCGGTCGGCTTCCGCCATCCGCAGGTCGGGATGGGGCGCGTCGGCGGCCTTCAGGGCGTCGGCCAGGGTCAGGGGCTTATCCCCTTCGGCCAGGGCCGGGAAAGCCAGGCAAAGCAGCAGCAAGCCCGCCGAACAACGGGCGGCGAAGGTCATGGCCTAGTTCGCTTGCTGCTTGTACTTGGCGAAGGGCATCGCCTTGTAGGCATCCTCCACCACGTACCGCCCCAGGAGCAGGAATTCGTTGGCATCCTTGGTGGCGCCGGTATAGCGGGCCATCTGGTTGCCCTGGAGGTCGTAGAAGGCGAAAACCGGCGTGGCACGCACCCGGTTGTCGAAGGAAAAGGCCTTCTCGGTGGTGTTCTTGCCCTTGAAGTCCACCATGGCGGTGTCGCCCTTGGTGTCGATGGTGAAAATCAGGAAGTGCTTGCGGTAAAAATCCTGCACCGCGGCCTGGTTGAGGACGGTCTGCTTCATGCGGTGGCAGAAGGGGCAATCGTCCAGTTCGTACATCAGCAGGATGCCCTTTTTGCCCTCCTGCTTGGCGGTGGCCAGCTCGGCCTTGAAATCCCCCATCTTCTGGTCGAAGAACTGGTCCGTGGAACGGGTTTCCCCCCAGGCCAGGACCGGCAGCAGCAGCAAGAGCCACAATAGACGCTTCATTTTCCGTTCTCCTCGTTTCCGTTCTTGTCTTTTCCCGGTCTGCGCCGGATGCTTGCCGGGAAAATATTGCCCCCGCCTCAACCCAGCGTCAAGGCGGTACGGATGGACTATTCCCCGTGTTTTTCACCGCCCTCGCCCTGCCCCGAGCCGTGGGCATCGGCGGCATGGGTGAAATACAGCGCGAGGCCGACGAGGGCGATGCTGCCGCCGAAGTAGAGCATGTCCAGGGGGCCGGCCATCTCGATCTTGATGGCGCGCTCGAACAGGGTGACGATGAGGATCATCAGGATCACCTTGGCGAGGCGGTTCTTCAGGTCGTCCAGGTTGCTGATCACCAGAATCTTGCTCGACGTCCGGCTGCCGTGGGCCTCGTCGATGTCGCTGATGAACAGCTCGTAGAGGCCGAGGGAGAAGATCACCATCACCGTGGCCAGGAGGTAGCCGTCCACCACGCCGACGATGTGGGTGATGGTTTCGTCATGGATCAGCTTGCGCGCGTCGGCGGACAGGCTGGGGTCGGCATAATGGGCCACATGGCCGATCAGATACACCACGTCCACCGTGGCGATGTAGAAGATGGCGAAGGCCGCCGCCATGCTGGCGACCACCGCCAAGATGATGACGAAGCGGCTGTTCCACAAGGCGCCTTCGAAAATCCGTTCCAGAAATTTCACGGGGCTTTCTCCAAATTCAACCAGAGGCGTAGCACGGAGCGGGGCAACAGGCGCGCCGCCAGGGAAACCAGCGCCACGCCGATGAGGGCCGCCGCCCAGAGGGGGAAGAATAACACACCGGGCAAGCCCAGCAGCCCCACCTCGACGCCGGCCGCCAGGGCGCCCCCCATCACTGCCAGCAACCGCCACACTGGCGGATAGGGCGTCGCCGGCAGCCGCGCCAAGGCCCCCAGGAGGAGAACGGTGAAGAGCGCGAAGCCGGCGCCGTGGCTAATCTGGAAAATGGTCATGCTCGGGGCAAGCACCGGCAGCCCCCAGCGGTGCCAGCCATACAGCGCGGCCAGCCACAGGGCCGCCGGCAGCAGGCTTAGGTATCGTCGTCGTTCCATGGCGCCCCCATAAAAAAGAGCGGGCTCGCGCCCGCTCCGGTCATTTTACCGGATCGCTACTGTTTGCCTTGGCCGGCCTTGGCTTTTTCGCGGAAGGCCTTGCGCTCCTCCTGCTGCTTCTGCTGCAGGGTCTTGCGTTCCTCCTTGTGCTTTGCCTGCAGGGCGCGGCGTTCCTCCCGGTACCGCTCCTGCCGGGCCTTGCGCTGTTGAGCTTCCGTCCTACGTTCTTCGCGCTGCTTCCGCATGTCGGCGCGGCGCGGCTGGGCCGTCTGCTCGGCTTGGGCGGCGCCGGCGGGAGCAGCATCCTCGGCCAGGGCGGGGCCGGCCGCCACGGCCAGCGCCAGGGACAACAGGAGGGACAGTTTTTTCATCTTGAGCTCCTTCTTCACGTTTAGGAATGCGCCTTCCCCTCGGGAGAGGCGAACAACTCGCTGAGGGGAACGTCGAACTCGCAGCGCCGCAGTATTTCGGCCAGGGCCGGCGGCAGCCCGGCATCCGCCCCCTCGAAGGACATAACGAAACAGCGGAAGATTTCGCTGACAGCCACTTCTTCCGCCCCCCGGGAAGCCACCCACCCGCCGCCCTGGACCGGCTGCGCCACCTGGATGTCCGCCAGGCGCTCCAGCACCTCCGTCAGGTCCTCGAAGCCGAGGGCGATGTGGCGCCGCAAGTGGCGCAGGGTCACGGCATTCCCCTGGTGCCGCGCCTCATACAGGACCCGCAGCACCTTCAAGGCATCGTAAAAACGCCGCCCCGGCTCGTCCCGCGCGCGCCATGCGCCGCCCCCCCAATAGGACAGGGTCGCCGCCACCTCGGCCCCGATCAGCACCACCAGCCAGGAGAGATAAATCCACAGGAGAAAAATCGGCACGGCGGCAAAGGCGCCGTACACCAGGGTATAGGTGGGAAAATGGGTGACGTAGATAGCGAAGCCGTAGCGCATGGCCTCGAACAGCGCCCCGGCCAATACCCCCCCCACGGCGGCATGGGAGCCGGGCACGAAGCGGTTGGGCACCAGGGTGTAAAGCAGCGTGAAGGCAACGACGGAGAGAAGCACCTGCACCACCTTCAACGCCGTCACCCCCACGGCGGGCTGGTTGGCCCAGCCGAAGGACAGGCCCACCAGGTAGGAAGTCAGGGACATGCTGGCGCCCACCAGCAGGGGGCCGAGGGTGAGCAGGGCCCAGAAGGTGAGCAGGCGCTGCAGCAGGGGACGAGGCCGGCGCACCCGCCAGATGGTGTTGAAGGCCTGCTCGATGGTGTGCATCAACATGAAGGCCGTCACGCCAAGGAAGGCGATGCCCACCATGGTGAGCCGCGCCGCCTTGTCGGAGAACTGCTGCATGTAGACGGTGATGATCTTGCCCGCCGACTCCGGCACCAGGGTGGTGAGGAGGAATATCTTCAGCTGGATCATCAGCTCCTCGAACACCGGGAAGGCCGAAAACACCGTCAGGGCGATGGTGATGAGGGGCACCAGGGACAGCAGCGTGGTGTAGGTGAGACTGGCCGCCACCTGGGCACAGCGGTCGCGATAGAAGCGCTCCGCCACGAAGCGGGCGAAGCCCAGGCCGGGCGAAATTTTTTCGGACAGGGAAGGCATGGACTTATAATAGCGCCAAAATCCCCCTCGGAGCTTTCATGGCAGACATTCTCGTCCTCTACTACAGCCGCCACGGCGCGGTAAGGGAAATGGCCCAGCTGGTCGCCCGCGGCATCGAGCAGGTGCCCGGCGCCAGCGCCCGCCTGCGCACGGTGCCCGAAGTGTCCACCGTGTGCAAGGCGGTGGAGGACAGCATCCCCGCCGCTGGCGCCCCCTACGTGGAGCACCGGGACCTGGAGGAATGTATCGGCCTCGCCCTCGGCAGCCCCACCCGCTTCGGCAACATGGCGGCGCCGATGAAATATTTCCTCGACACCACCTCCGGCCTGTGGCTGAAAGGCGCCCTGGCGGGCAAGCCCGCCGCGGTGTTCACGTCCACCTCCAGCCTCCACGGCGGCCAGGAGACCACCCTGCTGACCATGATGCTGCCCCTGCTGCACCACGGCATGGTGCTGGCGGGCCTGCCCTACTCCGAACCGGAACTCATCGCCACCACCGCCGGCGGCACCCCCTACGGCGCCAGCCACCTGGCAGGCCCGGCCAGCGACCAGCCCCTCGCCGAAGCGGAAAAGAAGCTCTGCCTCGCCCAGGGAAAACGCCTCGCTCAACTCGCCCTCAAGCTCGCATCATGACACCCAGCCCGGAAACCATCACCCAAGCCCGTTCCCTGCTGCGCTCCCGCCACGCCGGAGCCCTCGCCACCCTGTCCAAGCGCCTCGACGGCTATCCCTTCGGCTCCGTGGTGGACTACATCCTGGACGAGGAAGCGCGGCCCATCATCCTCATCAGCACCCTGGCCCAGCACACCCAGAACATCGACGCCGACCCCCGCGTCAGCCTGCTGGTCCACGAGGCCAGCGCCGACCTCCAGGCCAGCGCCCGCCTCACGGTGATCGGCGACGCCGCCCGCATCGACATGAGCGACGCCCTCAAGGCCCGCTACCTGCGCTACTTTCCCAACGCCGAACAGTACTTCGCCATCCACGATTTCTTCTTCTACCGCATCGAGCCCAGGCAATGGCGCTACATCGGCGGTTTCGGCGACATCTACTGGATCGACCCGGCAGCCGCCAAGCCCGAGGCGGGGGAAATGGCGGAAATCGAGGACGGCATCCTGGCCCACATGAACCGCGACCACGCCGACGCCCTGCGGGCCTATTGCCGCCACTTCTACGGCATGGACGCCGGCGACGCCGCCATGGTGGGCATCGACAGCGACGGCTTCGACGTCCGTGCCGACGGCGAACTGCTGCGCTTCGATTTCCCCCACCCCGTGCTCAGCGGCGAGGACGCCCGCAAGGTGCTCACCGCCCTGGCGAAAGAGGCCCATCCTTGAACCGCGTAAGCCTTTGCCACTGGGGCGCCATCGTCAGCCTCATCGCCCTCATCCTCCTCGGCACGGCCTGGGAACTGTGGCTCGCCCCCCTGCGCCCCGGCGGCTCCATGCTGGTGCTCAAGGTGGCGCCCCTGCTGGCCGCCCTCTTCGGCATCCTGCGCGGCAAGCGCTACACCTACCAGTGGTCGTCCCTGGTGATCCTGCTCTACTTCATGGAGGGCATCGTCCGCGCCATGAGCGACAAGGGCTTCTCCGCCACCCTGGCGGTGGGCGAGATCGTCCTTTCCCTGGTGTTCTTCGTTTCGGTGATTTTCTACGCGCGGCTGACGCGGAAACGCTAGTGGCTAAGCCACGATGTGCGGACGGGGACATGGAGAAGGGGGGTAGCGCAAAAATGACTCAAAGCGGCCTCCCTTGGTTTTCAAGTTCTTGTCGGCCCCCGTCGGGCGTCGAAAATAGGCCTCTACCTATCATATCTTGCGGCGGCAAAATAAATATTTTGTTGAAACCATAATCAAATATAATCGTTTTGTGCCGACCATAACCGTTTTGGGACAGTCGGCCCTCGATTCATATAGTTAGCGTCGTCGCCTATGAGCCTTCTTGGATATGCTTGGCTGATAAATCATTTTGGGCTTTGCAAGCGCCCGCTTGCGGTGGAGTCCTGTCTAGGCACTCGGCTACGCACTAGACAGGGGGCTGATGGCTCGGTTCAGCACGAGTATCCTCCCCAGTATGAGCCGGAGCAGAGTATCGCGGGCCACCTGGAGTTCGCCATGAAGCACGAAGGGGTGGATTTGTGCACTCTGCGCGATGTTTTTCTGGCTTGTGGTTCCACCCCCGTCGAAGAGGCAATTCGCGCCCGCCCAACCAGTCGTTATACCCGGTTGATGGGGTTCTTCTATGAATTAACAACTGGGTGCGTGCTAGACCCGAGTCTCGTCGTGGGCGGCAATTATGTCGAGGCATTGCAAGCGGATAAGTATTGGATTTCGCCTATCCCAAAGCGTAACCAACGTTGGCGCGTGACAGACAACCTGTTGGGGGATGGTCGCTATTGCCCCACTATTCGACGAACGCCTGAACTGGCTGAAGCGCTGGCCATTCCCCTGC
Source organism: Pseudomonadota bacterium (assembly GCA_021845865.1). GTDB lineage: Bacteria > Pseudomonadota > Gammaproteobacteria > Burkholderiales > UBA9220 > UBA2239. Next base: position 64,085 of record JAJZVC010000004.1, read on the forward strand.
AAGACGAGTTGCAGGGGTTGGTGAATGACTTTCCTCCTGAGCTGTTCCAACGCGCCTCGGACTACCTATATCTCAAAGAGACGCGCTCGACGTATGGCATCGAGAGGGAGGCCATGCCGACCGGCGACCGCACCCAGCGATTCGTAGCACTGCTACGCTCCGCTGGTGAGGGAGCGCTACCTGATGTGCTCTCCGAGGCGGAACTGGTCAAGCGGCAAAACCTCATTGTTGATCCGCGCTATGCCGTGCCATCGTTTCGCCCAAATCAGAACTATGTGGGGGAGCAACGGCCAGATTACAGCCAACGGATTCACTATGCGTGTCCGCCGCCGCAACTTGTCGGAAGCCTGATGGAGGGTTTGGCAAATTCCGCAGAACGTAGCGCCGGTTTGCCTGCTATCGCCAGAGCGGTGGTAGTGGCATTCGGATTCGTGTTTATCCACCCTTTTGAAGACGGTAATGGCCGCTTGCACCGTTTTCTGATTCACGATGTACTACATCGTGACAACTTTGTTAGTCATGGCGTTATGCTTCCCGTCTCCGCCACCATGCTGCGGCGCATGCCGGACTACGATGCCGCACTGGAACGTTACTCGCGCCCCTTGATGATGGGGTGGGTAGCCTATACCCTCGACTCGGAAGGAACGATGATGATCATCAATCCAGACCAAGTCGAAGGCTATTACCGCTTCCCCGACCTGACCCCCCAGGCGGAATATTTAGCGAAGACGGTCGCACTATCGATTCGTGAAGATTTTGCCGAGGAATTGCGATTTCTGCGAGGTTACGACGCAGCCCGAAAAAACATAAGGGAAATCATCGACATGCCGGATCGCAACCTGGACTTGCTCTTACGGTTGTTGCACCAAAATGGAGGGAAACTCGCCAAGGCAAAGCGACACAAGTTTGCTGAGGTCTCGGATGAAGAACTGGAGAGGATTGAAAAAGCATTCTCTGAATCCTTCCATGACGACCGCTAAATAATCAAAATATTTCATCACGCGGCGATAATAATCATTTTGGCGCATTCTTAATCATTTTGGTGCATCTTTGCCGGCGCTAGCGGAACCATGTCCCGAACTGAGTGAGTGCTAAAGGTTAACAAACCGGGATTTTTTCACAGCCCATGGCGATCAACCACGGGGCGCAATGGTACGGTCAGGATGGGGCGGCACAGAATCAAAGGGGGGGCAGCTTCGCTTTATTTTGCGTCAGCGCCGTTTCGCCATCACCAGCACCACCCCCGCCAGGATCACCCCCATCCCCACCATTTCCTGGCTGGAGAGGTGCTCCCCGGCCAGCCCCACCCCCAGCAGCACGGCGATGGGCGGGTTGACGTAGGCGTAGCTGGTGGCCACCGCCGGGCGCACGCTGTGCAGCAGGTAGAGGTAGGCGCTGAAGGCGACGAAGGAACCGAACACCACCAGGTAGGCCAGGGCGGCGGCGGCCTTGAGGGAGGGAACGGCCTCCAGCCGTTCGCCGAAGGCGAAGCTCACCGCCATGAGGGCGAAGCCGCCGCCCAGCATCTGGGCGGCGCTGGTCATCATCCCCCCCGGCAGGGGCAGGCGCCAGCTCCACACCGAGCCGAAGGCCCAACTGGCGGAAGCCAGGAGCAGGATCACCGCCCCGGCGGGGCTCGCCCGCAGATTGCCGTCCAGGTTGAGCACCACGATGCCGGCGAAGCCGATCACCACCCCCACCACCTCCCGCCGGGTGGGGTATTTTTTCCACAGGGCGGCGAAAAGCAGGGTCCACAGGGGCACGGTGGCCACCACCAGGGCGGCGATGCCGGAAGCCACGGTCTGCTCGGCGTAGGCCACGGCGCCGTTGCCCCCCAGCAGCAGCAAGGCGCCCACCGCCCCGCAGGCGGCCCACTGCCTGCCCGTGGGGGCCGGCGTGCCGCGCCAGCGCAGGTAGGCATAGAGCCCGCCTCCCGCCACCAGGAAGCGCAGCCCCGCCATCAGGAAGGGCGGAAAGCTCTCGATGGCGAAGCGCATCGCCAGATAGGTGGAACCCCAGATCAGGTACAGGGCCAGCAGGGCCAGGCCGATGAGCCAGCGTTCGCGGGAAGCGTGGAGGGTCATGATGTCAGCATTGTCTTGAGTTTTTTCCCGCCTGTCACCTCGAAGCCGTTGGCCTGATAAAAACGCAGGGCACGGTCGAATTCGGGCAGGGGTGGCGTGGTGACTTCCAACCGCGTCCAGCCTCGGGCTTTACCATGTTCCCGCGCCGCCGCCAGCAAAGCGGCACCGATGCCCTTGGAGCGATAGCCGGGCGCCACGTAAAACTCGGGGATGACACCGAAGGCGCCGCCGGCGTAGAGGGCGCGCGCTTCGGTCAAGGTCAGGACGCCCGCCGCCACGTTCCCCGCCCACGCCAGCCAGGCGGTATAGTGGCCCTGGCGCAGGAAATCGCGGCAGCGGGCCCGCAGTTCCTCTTCATTAGCCTTGAAATGGTTCGACCCGGTAGCGGCCATGATTTCCTCCAGCAGGGCCTTCACCATGGAGGCCACCGCGGCGGCCTCGTCGGGCCGAACCAGAGCGATCTTGAACATATCCGTCTCCCTGAAAAGAAAAAGGGCCGCACGGGGCGGCCCTTAAGTCACGTCGGTCGCCCGGCTCACACCTGCGGATGGGCGCGCTCCAGCTTGCTGTGCAGCTTGTTCAAGGCATGGAGGTAGGCCTTGGCGGAGGCGATGACGATGTCGGTGTCCGCCCCCTGTCCGTTGACGATGCGCCCGCCCTTGGACACGCGCACGGTGACCTCGCCCTGGGCGTCGGTGCCGCTGGTGATGTTGTTCACCGAGTAGAGCAGCAGCTCGGAACCGCTGTTGACGATGCCCTCGATGGCCTTGAAGGCCGCGTCCACCGGGCCGCCGCCGTCGGCGGCCGCCTCGCGCTCCATGCCGCCCTCGGCCAGCACCACCTTGGCGTGGGGGGTCTCGCCGGTCTCGGAACAGACCTTGAGGGACAGGAGCTTGAAGTGTTCCTGCTCCTGGGTGGACTGCTCGTCGCTCACCAGGGCGTGGAGGTCCTCGTCGAAAATCTCGTGCTTCTTGTCCGCCAGGTCCTTGAAACGGGCGAAGGCGGTGTTGACCGCCTCCTCGCTCTCCAACTGGATGCCCAGCTCGGAAAGACGCGTTTTGAAGGCGTTGCGGCCGGAGTGCTTGCCCAGGACCATCTTGTTGGCGGTCCAGCCCACATCCTCGGCGCGCATGATTTCGTAGGTCTCGCGGTGCTTGAGGACGCCGTCCTGGTGGATGCCGGATTCGTGGGCGAAGGCGTTGGCGCCGACGATGGCCTTGTTGGGCTGCACGGCGAAGCCGGTGATGCTCGCCACCATGCGGCTGGCGGGAACAATCTGGGTGGTGTCGAGACCGGTGTCGCAGAGGAACAAATCCTGCCGCGTGCGCACCGCCATCACCACTTCTTCCAGGGAAGCGTTGCCCGCCCGTTCGCCGAGGCCGTTGATGGTGCACTCCACCTGGCGGGCGCCGTTCATCACGGCGGCGAGGGAGTTGGCCACGGCCAGGCCCAGGTCGTTGTGGCAGTGGACCGAGAAGATGGCCTTGTCGGAGTTGGGAATGCGCTCCCGCAAGGTGCCGATGAGGGCGCCGAAAACGTGGGGCAGGTTGTAGCCCACGGTATCCGGCACGTTGATGGTGGTGGCCCCGGCGTCGATCACCGCCTCGATCACGCGGCAGAGGAAGTCGGTTTCGGAGCGGCCCGCGTCCTCGGGGGAGAACTCCACGTTGTCGGTGTACTGGCGCGCCCACCTCACCGCCTTCACCGCCTGCTCCACCACCTGGTCGGGGCTCATGCGCAGCTTCTTCTCCATGTGGATCGGGCTGGTGGCGATGAAGGTGTGGATACGGCCGGAATTGGCGCCCTTGATGGCCTCGCCGGCCCGGGCGATATCCTTCTCCAGGGCCCGGGCGAGGGAGCAGACGGTGCTGTCCTTGATGGCGTCCGCCACCGCCTTCACCGCCTCGAAGTCCCCGTTGGAAGCGGCGGCGAAGCCGGCCTCGATGACGTCCACCCGCATCTTTTCCAGCTGCTTGGCGATGCGCACCTTCTCTTCCCGGGTCATGGAAGCGCCGGGGCTCTGCTCGCCGTCGCGCAAGGTGGTGTCGAAAATGATCAATTTATCTTTGTTCATGGCTGGCTCCATTGCTGCAATTCTTCATACAAGCCCATCAACCGGTTTTCCGGCTGCGGCACGCTTTGATACTGGGGGGAGGGGGGTGGGGGTCAGCGCGCGCGAACGCGCAGCAGCAGGCCGGCCAGGAGCAGGCTGCGGGGGGAAAGCTCGGAAGGAAGGAAGCTGACGAACTTGAACATAGTGGAGCTAAATATAATGGCTTTCCGGCCCGCATGCAACAGGGGCGGTATAATCGGGCCCATGCAGAACCCCTTCACCGCCCGCTGGACCCAGACCGGCAACAACCTGTGCCTCGGCGAATGGGAAATCCATTACCTCGGCCGCCCCATCAGCCTCGGCGCCGCGCGCCGGGACGAGGACATGGGCACCTACGGCATTTTCAGCTACATCTTCCCCGACGACGAGGAATTCGCCGAGGGCCTGCCCGAGGACGAGTGGATACTGGAGAACGCCGAATGGCTGGGGGAACTCTTCGCCGCCCACGATATCCCCATCGACGAGGAACACCTGCGCTGGTTCTACCGGGCGGTGAACCCCAGGGACTGGCGCTGCGGCAGCTGCGGCGGCTGCCTTTAAACTCCCCTCCGGGGCCGACCGCCTCGCAGAGGCGGCCGAGGGAGAGGAATGGCGGTTACGCCGGCTGCGCTGACAGCTCGCCCGCCCCGCTGCCGGTGGCGTGGCGCTCGATGACGCTGTCGATGAAGCGGCGCAGGAAACCCTCGGTCTGGGCGCTGTGGAAGCGGTCGATCTCCTCGCCGCGGCTGTAGACGATCACCGTCGGGAAGCCCCGCACGCCATGACGGCCGGCGATGCGCATGTTCTCGTCGGCATCCACCTTGGCCAGGAGGAACTGGCCGGCGTATTCCTTGACCAGCTTTTCCAGGATGGGCCCCAGCACCAGGCAGGGCCCGCACCAGTCGGCGCCGATGTCCACCAGCACGGGGGTCTGATGGGAGCGGGCCACCACCAGCTCATCGAAATCGGCTTCTTCCACGTCGTAAGAGAAAGTCATCGCACTGATCCGCAAAAACAAAACCTCGCCAGTCTACCCAGACCCGCGCGCCGTCGCCACTACCCTGATGGGTAAGCTTAGAGCCTATTTCAGTCTGAAATAGGCTTTTATTTGCCGAACAGCTTGCCCACCGCCTCCCCCACGCCCTTGACCGCGCTGCTGCTTGCGCTGCCGACCCCCTTGGCCAGCCCTTCCAGGCTCACCCCCAGGCTCTCGGCCATGGAGGCGCCGACGCGGGTGGCGAAATTCTCGTTGAGGGCGAACTTGGGATCGTTGAGATTGCCCTCCAGGGTAAAGTTCACCTTGATCTGGCCGTTGCGGTTTTTCAGCATGGACACCACGGCATTGCGGGGCATCCCCATGAAGGTTCCGCCCGACGCCAGTTCCAGGCCGGTGAGGGTCAACGCGCCGGGGGCGCGAAGATGGTTGCGCTGCACGGTGGACTTCAAGTCCATGTCGAGGGTTCCCCGGCGCACGCCCGTTTCCGCCGCCTTGACCAGATAGGGCTGGAGCGTCACCAGGTCCACGCCGCGCAGCTGGGTGGCGAGCACCGAATCCTTGCTGGCGAGTTCGATGTCGCCTTTCAGGGAAACCTTGCCGTCGCGCCGCGCTCCCTTCAGCACCCCGTCGAGCTCAAGCCTGGACCGCCCCGCCAGGTCAGGCAGGCTCAGGTGATCCAGCGTGGCATCGAGCTGCTCCAGGCGCAGCTTGAGGGGCGGCTTGCGCACCGAGGCATCGAAAAACTCCAGGGCGGAGTCCCGCAATTTGACGCTGCCGATTTCCACGGCAGGCCCGGAAGCGCTGTCCGTTTTGGGCCGCTCCAGCAGGGAAGGAAGCAGCCGCAAGCGGCCATCCGCGGTGCGCAGCAGGGACAGGTAACCGCCTTCGACGGTAATGGCGTGGATGCGCACCCGCGAAGACAACAGGCTGCGCAGGTCGGGCACGACGACGATGCGCTCCGCCCGCAGCTGGTCCTCCGCCGGCCAGGCGCCAGAGGCCCCTTCGCCACGGATGCGCAAGCCGACGATTTCCACCCCGCCGTCCGCCACGCGAATGGCCGACACTTCCCCGGCCGGCCCGAGGGCCTCCTCCACCTTGCCCTTGAGGGCCTGGACGGCGAAATGAAAGGCGCCGTAGCCGGCAGCGGCCAATATGGCAATGGTGGCGACAAGAATAATCGCCCAGCGTCTGACAACGGTATTCGTCATGGCATTTCCCCTTTGAACAGGCAGCATGGCCTGGGTTTTAGCAGGTTTGGCGCCGTTACCGCAAGCGCAAACACGCTATAGTGACATCCCGTTTCGCGACATTCCCCGAAGGAGGCGACATGAACCCCAGGCTGGCCCTTTCTTCCTTGCTATTGCTCAGCGCCTGCGCCAACTACAGCGGCGGCGGACTCAAGCCCGGCCAGGCGAAGCTCGACGACGTGCTGCGCGCCATGGGCCCGCCCGCCCAGCGCTGGCAGGAAGCGGACGGCTCCCAGCAGCTGGCCTATCCCCGCGGCCCTGCCGGCTATCACACCTACATGGCCTACATCGGCGCCGACGGCAAGCTGAAGAAAATCGAGAACGTCCTCGACGAAGCCACCTTCGCCCGCATCCGCCCCGGCATGAGCAAGGCGCAGATACTCCGCCTGCTGGGCCCCTCCCAGCCCGGCTGGAGCGCCTACTTCCCGGCCCGGGACGAACTGGCGTGGGAATGGCGCTATTGCGACCAGTGGAACGCGGCGGCCCGCTTCGACGTCCTCTTCGACGCCAGCGCGGGCACGGTGCGCTCCACCCTCAGCCAGACCGAGGCCGTTTTGGGCCTGTGTGGCGAAGGGGACTGCATCTGCTCCCGCTAGGTTTTTCCCGGCTCAGTTAGCCGGCGCCAGGGCATCGCCGACCGCCGCTGCCGCATACCAGGCGAGCAGCTCGCCCTCCTCCCAGCCCTTGGTCCACGGGGCGTAATCCCCCTCCGCCACCGGCACGTAGGGCCCGTGCTTGACCTCGAAAATCACCCCGCCCTCGTCCAGGGACAGCACCGCGTGCCACGTCCCCGCCGGATTTTCCAGCACGCTCGCGCCCTCCCCCAGCACGCTCCGCCCGGTCACCCGCCCGCCATCGTCGAAATGCAGCACCAGGAAACGGCCCCGCAGGGGAAACAGCAATTCGAAGGTGTGGGGATGGCGATGGGGCAGCACCACCGTGCCCGGCTCCATGGCGATGGCCAGGCGCTGGATGGGGTCGGCCAGCTCCGGGTGCAGGTTGTGGTTGGCGCGGCGGCGCGGGGACTGCCTGGCCTGCTGGCTCAGGGCGTCGAGACGCGATTGGTCGAGTTGTTTCAAGGAAAACTCCGGGTCTGAAAAGCTGAGTATTATCCCTGAACGAAGCCAAATATTGCGCAAGTCCCAATACGGGACTACCATTACCCCATGCGAATCATTGCGCTCTCGACACTCAAGGCATTCTGGGAAGAACACCCCGCCCATCTCGACGCCAAGGAACCCGCGCTGGCATGGTATCGCCACGCACTGCGGGCGAACTGGGCCGCTCCCGCCGACATCAAGGCGGATTTCGGCTCCGCCAGCATCCTGCGGGATGGCCGAGTGGTATTCAACCTGGCGGGCAACAAATACCGGCTGGTGGTCTGGATCAATTATGCCTACCGGGTAGCGTACATCCGCTTCATCGGCACTCACGCCCAATATGATCGGATCGACGCGCAGACGATTTAAGGAGATGAACATGGACATCCGCCCCCTCAAGACCGAGGCCGACTACCAAGCCGCCCTGCGGGAAATCGAAACCCTCATGCACGCCGCAGCGGACACCCCCGAAGGCGACCGCCTGGACGTGCTGGCCACCCTGGTCGAAGCCTATGAATCCCGGCATTACCCCCTGGACCTTCCCGACCCGGTGGAAGCCATCAAATTCGCCATGGAGCAGAAAGGGCTGTCGGTGAAAGACCTGGAACCGATGATCGGCCGCACCAACCGGGTCTATGAAATCCTCAACCACAAACGGCCCCTGACCCTGAAAATGATCTGGCGGCTGCACAAGGGACTGGGCATTCCGGCGGAGAGCCTGATTCGGCAAGAAGAAGACCGCCCCACGCCCCAAGCAGCCTGATTCCAGCCCCATGGCAAAACCCCATCACCACTGGCCGCGCTTCTGGGTTCCCCTGGGCAAGACCATTCCACTCGATGATCAAGGGTTTTTGCTTGACCCTGAAAGCGAATACGCCCATTTCTACTATGCCGGTTACCGGGCGCGCGCCCTGGCGCAACTGAACGAATTCCCGGTAACCATCCTGCTAGGAGAACCCGGCGTAGGGAAATCCACGACATTGGAGGAGGAGGCCTCCCGCCTCCGCGCCGCTGGCGAAGCATGCCTGTATCGGGAACTGAACCAGTACCACAGCGATAGCCGGCTTATTGGCGATATTTTCGATTCGGAAGAAATCCAAGCATGGAAGCAAGGCAGCCACCCCTTGACGCTCCTGTTGGATAGTCTCGACGAATGCAGTTTAACCATCCCAGCCGCTGCCAGAATTCTGCTCAACCAGTTGAAAAAGCTGCCCACGGAACGCCTGGCCTTGCGCCTGACCTGCCGAACGGCAGACTGGCCGGAATCGTTCACCGGCGAACTCCGGGCACTTTGGCGTGGCGAAAACAGCGAGGCACCCGACCCCGTAGGCATATTCGAGTTGGCCCCCCTGCGATCGGAAGACATCCGGCGAGCTGCCCAGGACCGTGGACTGGATGCCGCTGCCTTCCTGAAGGAAATCCGAAATAAGGAAATCCAACCCCTCGCCAGCCATCCCAATACCCTCAACATGCTGCTCGGCCTTTCCGGCCGGCCCGACGGGCTCCCCAGGCAACGCGCGGAACTCTATCGCCTTGGCTGCGAAACCCTGGCCGACGAAAGCAGCCCTTTTCGCCAAGAGTCCCGCTACACGGGAAAACTCGCCGCCCGTCAGCGCATGGCCATTGCGGCCCGCATCGCCGCCCAAATGGTATTCGGCCACCGTTCGGCCATTTGGCGTGGCAACACCTGGGAGGCCGAAACAGCCGACCTGATCGAGAGCGAAATTACCGGTGACGTGGAACAAGCCGACGGCTTGGATTTTCCCGTTGATGCACCCGCGTTGCGGGAAACCCTCGAATGCGCCTTGTTTTCGGGACGAGGCGAAAAAAGAATCGGCTTTTCCCACCAGTCCTATGCCGAATTCCTGGCCGCTTGGCATCTGCATTCCCATAGCCTCGGCACCCAACGCGCCCTCGCGCTCCTTCTCCACCCCGACGACGGACGCGTTCCCCCACAACACGCCGAAACAGCCATCTGGCTGGCCGCGCTCGATAGAACCGTCTTCAGCGCCCTGGTGGAAACCGAACCCCTGCTTTTGCTGCGCACCGATCTATCGGACACCTCCGACAACCAGAAAACCGAACTGACCCAGGCGCTGCTCGGCGCCTTCGCCAATCGAACCGAATTCGACATGGATTGGGGGCTGCGTCAGCACTACCGCAAGCTGGCCCACCCCGGCCTGATGGCGCAGCTCCGCCCCCTTATCGCGGACAGCAACGCAGCCCACGCCGCCCGCCGCGCGGCCATGGACATCGCCTCGGCCTGCAATGTCCACGAACTGGCGGAAGACCTCATTGTCCTGGCCCTTGACCAGGAAGAAGAGTACCAACAGCGGCTGAACGCCGCCTATGCCGCCACCGAGCTGGCGAGTGAGCAACAGCTTGCCCGCCTACGCCCCCTCGCTCTGGGCGAGGCCGGCGACGATCCGGAAGACCAGCTCAAGGCCGTCGTCGTTCCAGCGCTCTGGCCGAAGCAGCTCTCCACGCAGGAAATTTTCGACTTGCTGTCGCAAACACGGAACGCCCGATGCCTGGGCAAGTTTCGTTATTTGCCTGAGAAATTTGCGCCCCGATTCACCGACAACGATCTCATCATTGCCCTTCATTGGACCGCCGAAATCGGCGACACCCACGACGATTACGAAGCACAGCTCCACAAGGACGCCATCATGGCCGAGGCCTGGAAGAGACTTGATGCCCCCGACGTGCGGAGCGCATTCGTCGAGACGGCCTGGGCCTGCCTGGACCGCCACGAGCGCGTGTTCAACCGGCGCGGGGAACGTGACAAAGACTGGCTGGAGCAGGACGCCCCTAAAAGGCGGCAAGCCGCCTTGGCATTGCTGGAGGGCCATTCCGCCACCCATAACACGCGCGACCCAATAAGCCTGATTGTCGGCGAAAATGCTTTCATCCTCCCCCAGGACAACCACTGGCTCCTGGAGCACTACCAGGCAAGCACCGACCCGGCCCTCCGTGCCAACCTAGCCAAGTGCATCGATTTTTTCGTCCGCTGGGACGCGGAAACGGCGTGGCTGAATACCGTGATCGACGCCGCCTGCGTGGATGCCACCCATAGCGCATCCCCTTTGGCGGATACTGTTGCGCCCTGGATGGAACCCATTTGGTTTGGTTCGGATACTGAGCGCACGCTTAAAGAGCGCGACGCAAAACAGAAGAGGTGGCAACAAAGACACCCCCTCCCCCTAGCCCCTCCCCCGCCAGCACGGGTCGAACAGGCCTTAGAAGAATCCGAGGCCGGCAAAACCGATGCCTGGATGCGCCTATGGCAGGAACTCTCCCTGCCGGACGACGCGACCTACTACGGGTGGCGCTTCGATGCCGTCACGAAATTTCCCGGCTGGCTACGCGCAAACCACGCCGAGCGGGAACGCATCCTGCGTTGCGCCGAAGCGTGGCTGACGCACGAAACTCTCGCCCAAGAAGAAATTTTCCGCACCGACAACTCCACTGGCTATCAGCATACCTCGTCCTATCTAGCACTTCGGCTGCTGGCCGACGAGGCCTCCGCTGTCCTGGCGGCGGCGCCAGCGGAGAAATGGCGCCATTGGGCCGAGATCATTGTCGCCTTTCCCTTCGACCAAGACAGCGCGGAGCGGAACAATATCCTCAAGCTGGCTTATGCCATGGCGCCCGACGCCGTGCTCACTACCTTCCGGCGCCTGATCGGCCAGGAAATCGACGCCCACCAATCGCCATCCCGGGCAAGGGAGTTGGCGGCCATCTGGGCAGAACCGGTTGCCGCTCTCCTCCGCGAGTTTCTAGCACAGCCAGGCCTGACGCCGGACCAGACCAGCGTCTGGCTAGAAATGCTCCTCGAACACGGCGACGAAACCGCCTTCGATTTCGCCCGCGACATCGTTGCTAAGCGCCCGGCCATGGGACCGCCCAACCAGCCCCTGGCCCTGGCCGCCGCCAGGAAACTGCTGGCCCATCAGACGCAAAAAGCCTGGCCGTTCGTGTGGGAGGCCATGCTAACGGATGCCGGCTTTGGCGAGCGCCTGATGCTTGAACTTGCCCACCATGGAAGCCGAGAAGGAGGCATCTTGGTAGCCCTCGCCGAACCGCAAGTCACCGACCTGTATTTCTGGCTTGAGGAGCATTTTCCGCCACAGGAGGATGCTTATTATCCATCTGGACAAGCTCATTCCGTGACGCCGCGCGACACGGTGGCACGCATACGGGACAATTGCCCCGCTCATTTATCCCGCCGGGGCACCCAACCCGCCATCGACGCGCTGGATTCGATTTGCGCCCGGCAGCCGGACCGGGATTGGCTGAAACATCTGCTGAACGAGGCCAAGCAGGCTTACCGCAAGGCCACCTTGTCCGCCCTCTCCCCCGCCGAGCTTATCGCTTACACCCACCGCAAGGACGCGCGACTGGCCCGCAGCAGTGCCGAACTCATGGCGGCCGTGCTGGTTTCCTTGCAGCGCTTGCAACAGAAACTGCACGGTCAAACGCCCCTCGCCCCTTTTCTGTGGGACTTGGCCGACAACGGCAAGTCTGGGCGTCCCAAAAGCGAGGACCGCTTGTCGGATTTCGTCAAACACCACCTCGAATGCGACCTGCCAACCTTCGTCATCGACCGGGAAGTCCAGATACAAAACCTCAAGGAACATGGCATCGGCGAGCGCACCGACTTGAAGATAGAAGCCAAGGACGCAGAAGGGCGATCCCTCTCGGTCATCATCGAAAGCAAGGGTTGTTGGAACAAGGAACTCATGACCGCCATGGAAAGCCAGCTTGCCGAGCGTTACTTGAAACTGGCTGCGGAGTCTTGTGGAATTTACCTCGTCGGTTGGTTCCGTTGCGAACGCTTGGCCGATAAGTATTGTGTTTTTCCTGGCACGAAAGAAGAACTGTCGACCACCCTCAATGGGCAAGCCCAAGAACTTTCAAAGGGCAGGGGAAATTTGTCGGCCTTCGTCCTGGATGCGTCCTATTGAGTGGTCGCAAGCCCCCAATGCCGCCTACCCGACCCCGTTGGCCGCATCCTCCAGCACCTTGAGGAACTCGTCGCCGTAGCGCGCCAGCTTGGCTTGGCCGACGCCGCTGATCCCGCCCATTTCCGTCAGGCTGCCGGGGCGGCGGTTGAGGATTTCCAGCAGGGTGCTGTCGTGAAAGATGACGTAGGGGGGAACGCCCTGCTCCCGGGCCAGTTCCAGGCGCTTGGCCTTGAGGGCCTGCCACAGGGGATCGTCGTTGGCGCCGGCGAAGGCCTCCTTGGCACGGGCGGCCCGTTCGGCCTTGCTGCCACGCCGTTTGGCGGGCTCGGGGTCGCGGCGCAGCCACACGGCCTTTTCCCCCTTCAGCACCGGCCGCGCCTCCTCGGTGAGGCGCAGGCCGCCGTAGGCCTCCATGTCCACCTGCAGCAGGCCGGCGGCCACCAGTTGGCGGAAGACGCTGCTCCACTGGGCTTGGCTCAGCCCTTGGCCGATGCCGAAGGTGGACAGAGCCTGGTGGCGGAATTTTTCCACCTGGGGCGTGGCCTTGCCCAGCAGGACGTCGATCAGGTGGCCGACGCCGAAGCGCTGACCGGTGCGATAGACGCAGGAGAGGGCCTTTTGCGCCGCCTCGGTGCCGTCCCAGGTGTCCACCGGCTCCAGGCAGTTATCGCACTGGCCGCAGTTGCCCGGGTGCTCCTCGCCAAAGTAGCGCAATATCGCCTGATGACGGCAGGCGGTGGATTCGCAGTAGCCCAGCAGGGCGTCGAGCTTGCGCAGTTCCAGGCGCTTGCGCTCCTCGGGGGTGTCGCCGGAGTCGAGCAGTTGGCGCAGGGACACCACGTCCCCCAAGCCGTAGGCCATCCAGGCGTCGGCCGGCAGGCCGTCGCGACCCGCGCGGCCGGTCTCCTGGTAGTAGCCCTCCATGCTCTTGGGCAGGTCCAGGTGGGCGACGAAGCGCACGTTGGGCTTGTCGATGCCCATGCCGAAGGCCACCGTCGCCACCATGACGACGCCCTCCTCCCGCAGGAAGCGGGTCTGGTTGGCGTTGCGGGTGGCGGCGTCGAGCCCCGCGTGGTAGGGCAAGGCGTCCCAGCCCCGTTCCTTGAGCCAGGCGGCGGTTTCCTCCACCTTGCGCCGGGACAGGCAATAGACGATGCCGGCATCGTTGGGGTGTTCGGCCTCGAGGAAGGCCAGCAACTGCTGGCGGGCGTTGGCCTTCTGCGTCACCCGGTAGCGGATGTTGGGCCGGTCGAAGCTGGAGACGAAGCGGCGCGCCTGCTCCAGGGCCAGGCGCTCGACGATTTCGTTGCGGGTCGGCGCGTCCGCCGTGGCGGTGAGGGCGATGCGCGGCACGGCGGGGAAGCGCTCGTGGAGCACGGTCAATTCCCGGTACTCGGGGCGGAAATCGTGGCCCCACTGGGAAACGCAATGGGCCTCGTCGATGGCGAAGAGGGCCAGCCCCGGCCCCATCTGTACCCGCTCCAGCATCTCGAGAAACCCCGGCGTCAGCAGCCGCTCCGGCGCCACGTAGAGAATATCCAGCGCCCCCTGCGCCAACGCCCTTTGCACCTTCCGCGCCTCCTCGGCGGCGAGGCTGGAGTTGAGGAACGCGGCCTTCACCCCAAGCTGGCGCAGGGCGTCCACCTGGTCCTGCATCAGGGCGATGAGGGGCGACACCACGATGCCGACGCCGGGCCGCAGCAGGGCGGGAATCTGGTAGCAGAGGGACTTGCCGCCGCCGGTGGGCATCAGCACCAGGGCATCGCCCCCGCTCGCCACGTGCTCGACGATGGCTTCCTGCTCGCCGCGGAAGGACGAGTAGCCGAAAACGTCGTGGAGGATTTTCTGGGCGGAGGAAGACGGCACGGGGCAGGACACGGGAATGGGAAAAACGGCTATTCTACCCTGACGGTCGATAAAACATGCCGCCGGCCTAGCAGCGGCCCGAGGGCAAAACGGAACCTCCCGCGCCCTGGCGCTGTCTCATTGGGAGTTCGACCCCAGGTCCCCATGGCCAAGAACAAAGCTTACCGCCGCACGAGGGCGCTAAAACAAGCCGTCACAGTGCTGCCGCCGCAAAAACTCCGCGAATACTCACCCATAAGGAGATTTCACATGCCTTCGCTTTTCGACCCCTTGCAACTGGGCGATATCAAACTCGAAAACCGCATCGTCATGGCCCCCCTTACCCGCAACCGGGCCGTCGAAGGCAACAAGCCGGGGCCGATGACGGTCGAGTATTACCGCCAGCGCGCCACGGCCGGCCTGATCATCGCGGAGGCCAGCCAGATCAGCCCCATGGCCCAGGGCTATCTCGACACTCCCGGCATCTATTCCCCCGAACAGGTCGCCGCGTGGCGCCAAGTCACCGATGCGGTCCATGCCGAGGGGGGACGGATTATCATCCAGCTGTGGCACGTGGGCCGGGTTTCCCATGTTTCCCTGCTGCCCGACGGCGCATCCCCGGTCTCCTCGACCGACCGCCAGTCGAATGCCATGACCTTTACCCGCGACGGTTTCGTTCCGGTTTCCAAGCCCCGCGCCCTGCGGGACGACGAACTGCCGGGCCTGATCGGCGACTATGTCCATGCCGCCCGCTGCGCCATGGAGGCGGGGTTCGACGGGGTCGAGGTCCATTCGGCCAACACCTATCTGCTCGAGCAGTTCCTGCGGGACAGCATCAACGACCGGACGGGCCCCTACGGCGGCAGCATCGCCAACCGGGCCCGCCTCGCCGTCGAGGTCGTTCAGGCCGTGGCGGAAGCCATCGGTCCCGGCCGGACCGGCGCGCGCCTGAGCCCGATGACGACCTTCGGCAACACGGCCGAGCGGGACAGCCAGCCCCAGGCCCTCTACGGCCACGTGGTCGAACGGCTGGCCCCCCTCAAGCTCGCCTTTGTCCACGTCATCGAGGGCGAGACGGGCGGCGACCGCGCCCCTGCCGACGCGGCGGCACCCTTCGATTACGACGCCCTGCGCGCCCGTTTTCCCGGCGCCTGGATGGTCAACAACGGCTACACGCGGGATACGGCGATGGCAGCGGTGGCAAGCGGCAAGGCTGACCTGGTGGCCTTCGGGCGCCCCTTCATCAGCAACCCCGATTTGGTCCGTCGCCTGCGGGAGAACGCGCCCCTCAACGAACTGCGCGCCGACAAGCTTTACGGCGGCGGCGCCGAGGGCTATATCGACTACCCCGCTCTTTCTTAGAACCTCGCTCGGAAAATCCTTAGGCTGCGTTGAGGCGCGACGCCGCTTGTGTTAAAAGTACCCCTTTTCGATGGCCGACCTGCACGGGTTGCTTCCGGCGAGCCCGGCGGATCCGAAATGGATACTTCGTCTTGGAAATAGCAGTCAGCGAACTGATCGTCAGGTTCATGGAGCGCCTGGGAGTCACCCATGTATTCGGCATGCCTGGCGCCCATATCCTGCCGGTCTACGATAGCCTGTACGACTCCCAGCTCATGACCGTTCTGGTCAAGCACGAGCAGGGGGCGGCCTTCATGGCCGGTGGCTATGCGCGGGCCACGGGGAAGATCGCGGCCTGCATCACCACCGCGGGGCCCGGCGCCACCAACCTGGTGACCGGCATCGCCAACGCCTACGCGGACAAGCAGCCGGTGCTGGTCATCACCGGCGAGACTTCCACCCAGTTTTTCGGCAAGGGCGGGCTGCAGGAGAGTTCCGGCGAGGGCGGCAGCATCGACCAGGTCACGCTATTTGCCGGCATCACCCGCTACCACAAGCTGATCGAACGCACGGATTACCTGCCCACGGTGCTGAACCAGGCGGCCAAGCACCTGCTTTCCCGAACCCCCGGCCCGGTGGTGCTGAGCTTCCCCCATAACGTGCAGAAGGAAATGGTGGATGCCTCCCTCCTGGATCGGATTTCCTTCGCGCCCATGAACGGCGACTGCGTGATCGCCGAGCCATACCTCGACAAGAGCGTGGAACTGCTCCGCGCAGCGAAGCGCCCCCTGATCGTCGCCGGCTACGGCTGCATCCATTCCGGCGCCCAGGAACACCTGCGCCGCATCAGCGAGCGGCTCAACATTCCGGTGGCCAGCAGCCTCAAGGCCAAGGGCGCGCTCGACGAACGCTCCCCCCTGGCCCTGGGCAGCCTCGGCGTCACCTCCGGCGGCCACGCCATGCGCTACCTGGAGCAGGAGGCCGACCTGGTGCTGGTGCTGGGAGCGGGTTTCAACGAAAGGACCAGCTATGTCT
The DNA here is from genome assembly GCA_021845865.1 of Pseudomonadota bacterium. Taxonomy (GTDB): domain Bacteria; phylum Pseudomonadota; class Gammaproteobacteria; order Burkholderiales; family UBA9220; genus UBA2239. The sequence goes on from JAJZVC010000004.1 coordinate 80,793, forward strand.
GGGACCGGAACCTGCTGGCGGGCAAGAAGCTCATCCAGGTGGATATCAGCGCCCAGCAGCTGGAAAAGGTCTTCTGCGCCGATCTGGCGATACAGGCCGATGCCAGTGCCTATCTGCGGGCGCTGGATTCCGCCCTGGAGGCGCTGCCAGCGAAAAAACCGGTGGATGTCGCCGCCTTCATCGCCGCCGCCCAGGCCCAAGCCGATGCCGCCGGCGAGACCATCTTCAACCGTCAATTCGACCACGTGCGCGCCTTTTACGCCTGGCTGGAGCACAAGTTTCCGGACGGCCTGGCCATGTTCGACGACAACATCGTCTTCGCCCAGAATTTCTACCGGGTGTCCGCCCAGGACCGCTATTACCCCAATACCGGCATCTCCTCCCTGGGCCATGCCGTCCCGGCGGCCATCGGCGCCGGCTGCGCGATAGGCCAGCCGCTGTTCGCCGTGATCGGCGACGGCGGCTTCCAGATGTGCGCCATGGAAATCATGACGGCGGTGAATTACGCCATCCCGCTGAACATCGTCCTGTTCAACAACAGCACCATGGGCCTGATCCGCAAGAACCAGCACCACCTCTACCGGGATCGTTTCATCGACTGCGATTTCACCAACCCGGACTACGGGCTGCTGGCGCAATCCTTCGGCATCCGGCATTGCCGGGTGGAAAACGAGGAAGACCTGGCGAAGCTGGAAGCCATCGATTTCCGCCGTGGCATCAACCTCATCGAGGTCGCCCTCGACCAGGATGCCTACCCGAATTATTCCTCCCGCCGTTAATCCATGAGCGGTTTCAATTCTCCCCAACTGGCGGCATGCCTCGCGCGCCATCAGTCCGCCATTCCCGGCCTGGCCGAAATCGGCGTTCGCCTGTCGGAACCGAACACGCTCGACGGGCTGATCGGCCTCTACGAATGCTGCTATCCCCTGCTGGAACAGGCGATGTGGTCCGGGGAGGCGGATTTTCATCCTCTGCAGGCCGACTACCAGGCCCTGTTCCGCGAGCAGGAGGCCCTGATCCGGCAGCGCGGCGGCGACGACCGCCACCATTTCATCCTCGGCATCCCCATCGCCGACCGCCCGCCCCACCTGCGGGCCTGCCTGGAAAGCATTTACCAGCTGTGCGCCCTGTTCGGCTACGGCGGGCGGACGGATGGCGCGTGGGACAAGATCAAGGTCGTCGTCGCCGAGGACAGCCGCGATGAAGACAACATCCGCCGGCACATCGAGCTGGTGGCGGAATACCGGCAGAAAGGCCTGCAGGTCTTTCATTTCGGCCTGGACGAGCAGTACCGGCTGCTGCGCGCCCTCCCCGCCGAGAAGCGCGACAAGCTGGGCCATCTGCTCACCACCCAGCCCCGGGAACGGTTCTACCGCAAGGGCCAGGCCGCCAACCGCAACCTGAGCTACCTGAAGTTCCTGCAACTGACGGAGGACAAGGAACGGACGCTGTATTACCTGGTGGACAGCGACCAGCATTTTTGCGTCAACCGGAAAACCGAAGCCGGCGAAGAGGCGGCGTACGCGCTGAACTATTTCCACGCCATCGACCGGATTTTCCGCACCACCGATACCCTGATGCTCACCGGCAAGCTGGTGGGCGACCCGCCCGTCTCACCGTCGGTGATGGCGGCCAACTTCCTCGACGACGTGACGGCTTTCTTCGCCCGCCTGGCGGCCTTGCCCGCTGAGCAGGCCTGCCAGTTTCACGGCGCCCCGGGACCGCTGCCGGGCGACGCCGCCTACCACGACCTGGCCGGACTATTCGGCTTCGACAACCAGGCAAACACCTTTCCCTACCAGTGCCGGCTTTCCGGCGCCCACGACCATTGCGCCTGCCTCAAGGACTTCGCCCGGCGGCTCAACGCCTTCTTCTTCGGCGAGCACCTCACGCGCAAGACCTGGTTTGCCTACGGCAGCGGCTTTGGCCAACTCGCCCCGGCGCGGACGGTCTATCCCGGCAATTACGTCGTCAGCCATGCCGGGCTGAAATACATTATCCCCTTCGGCCATCTGCGCTTAAGAATGTCCGGCCCCACCGCCGGGCGGCTGATCGCCGCCGAAATCGGGGGGCGCTTCGCCTCCTTCAACATGCCCAATCTGCACCGGCGCACCACCGAGGCAGGCCTGGACGACGATTTCCGCCCCGGCGTGGAACTGGACGAAGCCCGGCAACGGGTTGACCTGTCCGACGAATTCGAGCGCCAGTTCTTCGGCGACCTGATGCTGTTTTCCACCGAAGAATTGGTCAGGCAGGCGGATGTGAAGCAGCCATTTCCCCATGACGTGATCGAATCGGTCATCACCCGCAAGGAAGCCGAACTGCTGGCGCTGTACCAGCAGAAGCACGAAGCCATCGTTGCCAGGAACAGCCGACTGCATGAACTGGTATTCAACGCCGGGCATTGGTGGCTGAATTCGCCTGAACTGGCGCCAGCCTTGCGTCAGGTGCAGACCTTCATCGACAACATCGCGCGCAATTTTGGTGAACACGCAGCCGCCTGGGACCAAATCCAGTCAGCCGAGCATCGTGCCCAGCGCAAAGGGCAGATTATCGAAGCCCTGATGAATTACCGGGCGGAGCGGGACGCCTGGGACAGCCTATTCTAGGCAAAGCGAATCCGCCGCATTGCCGATGATTGCCCGCCGGCACTCCCGGTAAGCCTCCCGCGCCCGGCGCAGCGCGTCCTCCGGAATGGCGACATGGGAATAATCGCTCGGCGTCCGGTCGATCTTGCCGCTGTGAATGCGCTCCGACGAGTCGCCCTTGCGGGGCTTGCCGGTGTGGCTGAAGATTTGATAGCGCTCGCTCAAGGGCGAATCCAGTTCCAGCCAATCCGACAGTTTCGGGAGCAGCCGTTCCGGCGCCTGTTGTAAAAGCTCGGCGTCGAAATAGAAATAGGGTCGAGCGGCGGTCCGGCTGAAATCGGCGAGGGCCTGGACGCGGGCGACGTAGTAGTTCGCGGCCTCGAGGGGGGAAGCGTAAAGCTCTTTGCTTTCCTTGCGCGTGAACAGGTCGACGATGCTCTTGATGGCGCGCTCCGGCTCCAGCAGCGAAACCAGTATCCTCATCTCCGCCAGGCCCAGCCGCTCGGGTTTCAGCACATAGTCGTTGTGCAGCAGCTTGTCGAACAGATAGCGGCTGTTTTCCTTGAGCGCATCGCCTTCCAGGAACACCTCGAGCTGCCTGTCCAACGCGGACGGAGCCTCATAGCTGAGGTGCATTTCGTAGTAGCCGTTGACCTGCGGATGGGAGCCGAGAATATGCCCGGCCAGACTGGTGAAGGCGCGCATATGGCTGAGGAGGAAAATCCGGGAAAGTTGCTCGGGCAAGGCATTCATCGCTTAAGCCGGTCGGTTTCTTGCCAAGGGGCAAAAAAGAAACGGCCTAGATTTTACTCTAGGCCGCTGAGATGTGGGGTGGACGATGGGACTCGAACCCACGACAACCGGAATCACAATCCGGGACTCTACCAACTGAGCTACGTCCACCATTGAACTGTCGCGCACAACGAATTCTTGGCGTGCCCGACAGGGATCGAACCTGTAACCCCCAGCTTAGAAGGCTGGTGCTCTATCCAGTTGAGCTACGGGCACCGCTCAACCTGCTAACCTTGGTCGGGGTGGAGAGATTCGAACTCCCGACATCCTGGTCCCAAACCAGGCGCGCTACCAGGCTACGCTACACCCCGAAGGCGCGAAACTATACCGCGCTCCCGGGCAAAGGTCAATCCGCCTTGAGCGAAAAGGCGCAAAAATGGGATAATTCCCCTTTCCCACTACCGGTTTACTCATCATGCCCGCAAAAATCATCGACGGCAAAGCCATCGCCGACAACCTGTTGCAAACCATCCGCAACCGCGTCGAGGAAAGGGCCGCCGCCGGCAAGCGCCGCCCCGGCCTGGCCGTGGTGCTGGTAGGGGACGATCCGGCGTCGTCCATCTACGTGCGCAACAAGCGCCGCGCCTGCGAAACCACCGGCTTTCACTCCGTCTCCTACGACCTGCCCGCCGCCACCACCCAGGAAGAACTGCTGGCACTGATCGATAAGCTGAACGAGGCGCCGGATATCGACGGCATCCTGGTGCAGATGCCGGTGCCGGCCCATATCGACCCGGAGGCCATCGTCGAGCGCATCCATCCGGACAAGGACGTGGACGGCTTCCATCCCTACAACATCGGCCGCCTGGCGTTGCGCATCCCCGTGCTTCAGCCCTGCACGCCGCGGGGCGTGATGACCCTGCTGGAAAGCACTGGAGAAAGCCTGCGGGGCAAGAACGCGGTGGTCGTCGGCGCCTCCAACACCGTGGGCCGCCCCATGGTGCTGGAACTGCTGCTGGCGGGCGCCACCGTCACCGTCACCCACAGCGCCACCCGCGACCTGGAGTCCTTCGTGCGCAACGCGGAAATCCTGGTGGTGGCCGTGGGCCGTCCGGAACTGGTGAAAGGCGAGTGGATCAAGGACGGCGCCATCGTCATCGATGTCGGCATCAACCGCCTGGAAAGCGGCAAGATTTGCGGCGACGTGGAGTTCGAGGCCGCCAAGGAGCGCGCTTCCTGGATCACGCCGGTTCCCGGCGGCGTCGGCCCCATGACCGTCGCCACCCTGCTGGAAAACACGCTGGACGCAGCCGAAAAACTGCATGCTTGAGGCGGGATACCTTCTCCATGCCGGCCCCAGCGTGTTTCAGCGCAAGCCAACCTGCGCAGGCAGGTGACGCTGAAGCCAAAACGCGCTGGACGCCACGGAGACGTTACACAGCCAGTCCGAACCTTTTAGCTTGTCCCAAAAACAAACCCGCCATCCGGCGGGTTTGTTTTTGATGCTTGCTGAACTTAGTTAACCCGAGCATGCCACCAATGTAGCAGGTCCAGGTCCACGTAACTCTTGCCGTTGGCATCGCCCTTCAGCACCCGGAAGGGCTGGTCAGGCTCGCCGAGGTCCGACAGGACGGCGAAGGCCCCGTCGAAATCCTCGCGCTCGGTGTAGTTGCTGACCGTCACCAGGGTCGGCAGGCCGGCGCCGAGGCTGGACAGCACGCCATTGCGGGAGTCCTCCACGGCCAGGCATTCCGACGCCTTCCAACCCGCCTTCTCCAGAGCCCAGAGATAAATGTCCGGCGCCGGCTTCTTGGCGGGAACGATATCGCCGGCGGCGATGACGTCGAACCAGCTCTCCGAATCCGGCGCCAGGCTGTTTTTAATCAAGGCGGTGACGTTCTCGGGGGTCGTGGTCGTGGCCACCGCGAGGCGCACGCCGGCGGCCCGGGCCTCCTCCATCAGGCGCTTGACGCCGGGACGCAGGGGAATGCGCCCTTCCTCCATCATGGCCACGTAATGGCGGGTCTTGGTCTTGTGCAGGGCCACCACCAGATCGTCGAAATCCCTGGGCTTTTCGTAGCCGGGATGGAATTTCTCGACGAAGTAACGGATGCGTTCCTTGCCGCCGGTAACGGCCAGCAGCTTGCCGTAGAGAGCCTCGTCCCAGCTCCAGTCGAGCCCCAGTTCCTTGAAGGCGGCATTGAAGGCCACCCGGTGGCCATCGCGCTCGGTATCGGCCAGGGTGCCATCCACGTCGAAAATCAAAGCGTTAAGTGTCATGTCGTCCTAAATTGTGTTGCGATGAAAATGGATTTCTGCTATTAAAGCGGTTTTTTGTTTTCAACCGAAAGAAGTGGGGCCCCATGCCAGTTGAACTGCACAAACAATTCACTCCCTACGTCGCCAAGAAGGGCGAGGAGTACATGAACCCCAAGCAACAGGCCCATTTTCGCAAAATCCTCGAGGACTGGAAAGCCGAGCTGAGCCGGGACATCGACAACACTGTCCACACCATGCAGGAAGAGGCGACCCTGTTCGCCGACCCCAACGACCGTGCCAGCCAGGAGTCCGACATGGCCCTGGAACTGCGCAACCGTGACCGGGAGCGCAAGCTGATCAAGAAAATCGACGAGACCATCGCCAAGATCGAATCCGGCGATTACGGCTACTGCGAGAGCTGCGGCGTGGAAATCGGCCTCAAGCGCCTGGAAGCCCGCCCCACCGCCACGCTGTGCATCGACTGCAAGACCCTGGACGAGATTCGGGAGAAACAGGTCGCGAAGTAAAACTCGCGCTCTGCTTCAAGAGAGGGAACGCGGGCTTAGGGCCCGCGTCATGCCCAGGGCACTAACCGTCGTTCAGCGGGTTGCCGCCGACAGGCTGGGCAGCCCTGATAAGTCCATGCTTTCCGTACATCGCGAGCTTCTTCCATGACCGCAGCCGACCAAGATCACGCCGAATTCGACCGCCTCTACAACGGCCTGCTGTTCAGCCTGATGAGCTGGGAACAGCTGTCGGATTTCTGGCGGCGCATCGACACCTCGGCCGGCTGGTACCTGTATGCCATCGGCGAAGCCCTGCCCGAAGGAATTTCCAACGAAGAAGCCACCTCCCGCTTTCTGCGGGAAATCGACGCCTTGCTGCGCCGTGACCACCACGAGGACTACTGCGGCATCGTCTACACCGACGATCTGGAGTCCCCCTGCCTGGTCAAGATCTACGACCCCAACAACCTGGGATCATCCTGCGGCGGCACGGGGAAGCATGCCATTCCGCCGGGCTGGATCATGAGCCGCGTCCCCCCCCGGGAAATCGCCCCCGGCGGCGTTATCGCCGGCAACCGCCGCCGCTGGTGGCAAGCCTTTCTCGAAGGCTAAGCCTCGACGAAGCACGCCCGTTCCAGCAGCACGTCGACCCCGCCCGCGGGAACGATGGCCGTGGCGGGAATTTTCTCCCCCGAGCGCCAGGCCGACACCGCGCCGCGCTTGCCTTCCCCCGTCAGCATGAACATCGCCTGCTGCGCCAGGCTGAGCCGCCACGCGCTGAGGGAAACCCGGTCCGGCGGCGGCTTGGGGGAACCGCGCACCGGCAGCGCCGCCGGGCCGCGCGGGGACAGGCCCCACTCCCGGCCGGGAAAAAGACTGGCCACGTGACCGTCCTCCCCCAGTCCGAGCAGCACCAAGTCGAATTCCTCCACCTCCCGCATCAGTTCGCCGTAGCGGCGCGCGCCTTCTTCCGGCCCCAGTTCGGCGGGAATGGGAAACGCCTGTTCCGCCCCCACGGGGACATGGTCCAGCCACTCGCCAAACGCCATGCGGCTGTTGCGCTCGGGATGGTCCGGCGGCACGCAGCGTTCGTCCCCCCAATAAATGCGCCAGGCCGGCCAGTCGGTATCGATGCCGCGCAGCTTGCGATATACCTGCCGGGCCGTGGCGCCGCCGGTGAGGACGATGCGGAACGCTCCCATCTCCTCGATGCGGCGGTTGGCGATGCGGGCGATGGCCGCCGCGGCATGGGCGTATACGTCGCCAGCGGTGGGGTAGATATGCCAGCGGCAGAGTTGCTTCATGGCCGGTTCACAGATCGTTGCGCCATTCCTGATCCTCGCTGTCGAACAGCCGGTTGGCCTCCTGCAGGCCCCAGGTGCCGGCGGCGTAGGTATGGATGAAGTCCCGTTCCTGCTCCCAGTACTTGAGAATCGGGTCCACCACCCGCCAGGACCATTCCACCTCGTCGAAGCGGATGAACAGCGTCCGGTCCCCCTCGATCACGTCCAGCAGCAGCGTTTCGTAGGCGTCCAGGGGCGCCTCGTCGGTCTTGCGGTAGGAGGCGTTGAGCTGGATGACGCGGGTATTCATGCCCAGGCCCGGCTGCTTGACGTGGATTTCCATGTGCATGGATTCCGACGGCTGGAGGGAAAGCAGCACCCAGTTGGGTTCCAGGTATTCCAGGGGCGTCTCGCGGAACAGCTGCTGGGGCGGATGACGGAAGCGGATGGCGATGAGGGACATCTGCCTCGGCATGCGCTTGCCGGTACGCAGGTAGAACGGCACCCCGCGCCAGCGCCAGTTGTCGATGTAGAACTTGGCGGCGACGAAGGTTTCGGTGACGGAATTCTTCTCCACCCCCGGTTCGCTCTGGTAGCCCGGCGCCGGCTCGCCGTTGACCGTTCCCGGCCCGTACTGAGCGCGGAAGGCGTGGGCGTGAATCGCCCGTTTCGAGATGGGACGGATGGAGCGCAGCACCTTCACCTTCTCGTCCCGCAGGGCGTCCGCTTCCAGCGCGGGAGGAGGCTCCATGGCCACCACCGTGAGGAGCTGCATCAGGTGGTTCTGCAGCATGTCCCGCAGGGCGCCCGCCTTGTCGTAGTAATCCGCCCGGCCGCCGATGCCCACGTCCTCCGCCACGGTGATCTGCACGTGGTCGATGAAGTTGCGGTTCCACAGGGGCTCCACCAGGGTGTTGGCGAAGCGGAACACCAGCAGGTTCTGCACCGTCTCCTTGCCCAGGTAGTGGTCGATGCGGAACACCTGCTCCTCGTCGAAATAGCGGTGCAGCAGCTCGTTGAGCAGGCGGGCGCTTTCGATGTCCTGGCCGAAGGGCTTTTCCACCACCACCCGGTGCAGGCCGCGGGGCTTGTTGAGGCCCACCTCGGCCAGGTTCTTGATCACCGCCGGGAACTCCACCGGCTTGATGGCGAGGTAGAAGACGATGTTGGAACAGGCCCCGGTCTTGGGTTTGGAGAGCTCGGCGTAGAGGCTCCTGTAGGCCTCCAGATCGTGCAGTTCGCCGCGCAGGTAGGAAAAACGCGGGGCGAAAGCCGCGAACACGTCCTCGTTGAAGCGCTCCCCCAGCTTCTTTTCCAGATTTTCCCGCATGAACGCGCGCCAGGCGCCATCGTCCCACTCCCGGCGGGCGAAGGCGACGAAGGTGAGGTCGGCCGGCAGGCGTCCCGCCGCCTCCAGGTGATAAAGCGCCGGCAGCAGCTTGATGCAGGCCAGGTTGCCGGTGGCGCCGAAGATGACGAAATTACAGGGATACTGGAGGCCGTCAAAATTCACTTCTCCTCCTTCACCCCATGACCGCCGAAACCCTTGCGCATCATGGCCAGCAGCTTGGCCGGGTAGTCGTTGTGGCCCTGGCTGGCGAAGCGCATCATCAGGGCCAGGCTCATCACCGGCGCGGGAACCCCCTGTTCCACGGCCTCCAGGGCGGTCCAGCGGCCCTCGCCGGAATCGGCGACGAAGGGCTCGATATCCTTCAGCTCCTGGTCACTCTTGAGGAAATCGGCGGTCAGGTCCAGCAGCCAGGAGCGCACCACGCTGCCGTGGCGCCACATTTCGGCGATGGCCGCCAGGTCCAGGTCAAACTCGGCCTTGCCCTTCATCAGGGCCAAGCCCTCGGCATAGGCCTGCATCATGCCGTACTCGATGCCGTTGTGGATCATCTTGACGAAGTGCCCCGACCCCACTGGGCCACAGTGGAGCCAGCCCCGGTCGGGAGCCGGCGCCAGCACCTTGAGGAAGCGCTCGGCCCTGGCCACCACTTCCTTCTCTCCGCCCACCATCAGGGCATAGCCGTTCTCCAGCCCCCAGACGCCGCCGGACACCCCGGCGTCCACGTAGCCGATGCCTTTTCCCGCCAACTGCACAGCCTGGCGGCGGGATTCGCCGTAATAGGCGTTGGCGCCGTTGACCAGCACGTCGCCGCTTTCCAGCAGGTCCGCCAATTGTTCCACGGCCTGTTCCGTCGCCTCGCCCGCCGGCAGCATCAGCCACGTCACCCGCGGCCGCTCCAGGACCGCCACCAGGTCCTTCAGGGTCGCGCAGGCCGTCGCCGCCGTCTCCTGGGCAAGCGCCCGGGCCACCTCGGCGCTGCGGTTGTACAGCGCCAGCTTGATTCCGCCCCGGGCCAGCCTGCGGGCCATGTTGCCCCCCATGCGGCCCAGTCCCACCATCGCCATTTCCGCCATGCGTTCCTCGTCCTTGTTGTTGATTGCCGGGGAGCCCCTTACAATGGCTGGAACACCGCGTCCATAGAACAAAAGCTCCCAAAACCAATATAGCACACGCCCCATGAGCACTTCCGCCGTCCCCTTGAAGGTCCTTTTCGTTACCTCGGAAATTTTCCCCCTGGTCAAAACCGGCGGCCTCGCCGACGTCAGCGCCGCGTTGCCGGCGGCCCTGCGCGCCCTGGGCGCCGACGTGCGGGTGCTGCTGCCCGCCTACCCGGCCCTGCTCAAGGGCACGGCCGTGAAATGGGTGGCCGCTCACGGCCTGTTCGAGTTCGGCGAAGTGCGCGTTCTTTCCGCCAACCTGCCCGGCGACGTTCCCGCCCTGCTGGTGGACTATCCTCCCCTGTATCAGCGCGAGGGAGGCCCCTACCAGGACCGGCACGGCCACGACTGGCACGACAATGCCCTGCGTTTCGGCCTCCTGTCCCGCGTCGCCGCGCTCCTGGCGAGCGGCCAGTCGCCTCTCTCCTGGCGGCCTGACGTCCTCCACTGCAACGACTGGCAGGCGGGCCTGGCGCCGGCCCATCTTCACTACCTACCCGGTCCGAAGGCCGTCACGGTGATGACGGTGCACAACCTGGCCTACCAGGGGGTTTTCCCCCTCGACACGGCCCTCAAGTTGGGGCTGCCCCCGGCCAGCCTGGGCATGGATGGCGTGGAGTACTACGGCGAAATGTCCTTCCTCAAGGCCGGCCTGCACTATGCCGACCAGATCACCACCGTCAGCCCCACCTACGCCGAGGAAATCCAGACCGATCACCTGGGCTTCGGCATGCAGGGACTGCTGCGGCAACGCAAAGCGCGCCTCGCCGGCATCCTCAACGGCATCGACTGCCACGCCTGGAATCCCGAAGCCGACCCCCACCTCGCCGCGCCCTATGGCCTGAAGGACCTCAAGGCCAAGGGCGAGAACAAGCGCGCCCTCCAGGAACGCATGGGCCTCGAGGTGGACCCCAAGGTGCCGCTGCTGGCCGTGATCAGCCGCCTCACCCACCAAAAGGGCCAGGACCTGATCCTGGCCGCCGCCCGGGAACTGCTGGCCATGCCGGCGCAGCTGGTGCTGCTGGGCAGCGGCGACAAGCATCTGGAACAGGCCTTCCTCGGCCTGGCGAGCGCCCACCCCGGCCAGGTGGCCGCGCATATCGGCTACAACGAGGGCTTGGCTCACCTGGCCGAGGCCGGCGCCGACATCTTTCTCATGCCCTCCCGCTTCGAGCCCTGCGGCCTCAACCAGATGTACAGCATGCACTACGGCACGCCGCCGGTGGTGTTCGCCACCGGCGGATTGGCGGACACGGTGGTGGACTGCACCCCGGCAACCCTCGCCGCCGGCACCGCCACCGGCTTCGTCTTCGACGCCATGAGCGAAGAGGCCTTCCTCGCCGCGGCGCGGCGGGCGGTGACCGCCTTCCAGGACAAGAAGACCTGGAAGCAACTCCAAGAGAACGGCATGAAGGCCGACTTCAGTTGGGAGCACAGCGGCGCCCGCTACCTCGACCTCTACCGGCGGCTGCTCGCGGAACAGGAACGCTGACCATGTACATCGTCCATATCGCCAGCGAGTGCACTCCCGTCGCCAAGGTCGGCGGGCTGGGGGACGTGGTTTACGGCCTGGCCGGGGAACTCGCCCGCCGCGGCCATACGGTGGAAATCATCCTCCCCCGCTACGACTGCATGCGCCATGACCGGATCGCGAACTTCCATGTCGCCTACCAGGACCTGTGGGTGCCCTGGAACGGCGGCGCCATCCGCTGCACCGTGTGGTACGGCGACGTGGACGGGCGCCAGTGCTTTTTCATCGATCCCCACTCCGACGAGCACTTCTTCGACCGGGGCAGCTACTACGGCTACTGGGACGACCCCATGCGGATGGCCTTCTTCAGCAAGGCGGCCCTGGAATTCCTGGTCAAGACCGGCAAGCGCCCCGAGGTGCTCCACTGCCACGACTGGCAGACGGCCCTGGTGCCGGTGCTGCTCTACGAGCTTTACCAGGAGGCCCTGCCTCACCAGCGGGCCTGCCTCACCATTCATAATTTCAAGCATCAGGGCACGACCGATATCCACCTCCTCCACGCCGCCGGCCTGGGGCGGCCGGAATATTTCCTGCGGGCGGACAAGCTGCGGGACGACCACAGCCACCACGCCATCAACCTGATGAAAGGCGGCATCGTCTACGCCAACTTCGTCACCACGGTCTCCCCCCACCATGCCTGGGAGGCCCGCCACACCGAAATGGGCTTCGGCATGGGGCACGCCCTGTACGTGCAGCAGGACAAGTTCAAGGGCATCCTCAACGGCCTGGATTACGACTACTGGAACCCCCGGACCGACAGCCACATCCCCCACCACTACGACCGGGACAGCCTGAAGACCAAGGACAAGAACCGCAAGGCCCTGCGCCAGCGACTGTGGCTGCGGGAGGCCAAGAAACCCATCGTCGCCTACGTGGGCCGCCTGGATTCCCAGAAAGGCGTCCATCTGATCCGCCACGGCCTCTTCTACGCCCTGGCCAACGAGGCCCAGTTCGTGCTGCTGGGGTCGAGCCCCGAAATGGGCATCAACGATTATTTCTGGCACCTGAAGCAGGAACTCAACGACAACCCGGACTGCCACCTGGAAATCGGCTTCGACGAGGATCTGGCCCACCTGATTTACGCCGGCGCGGATATCGCCATCGTCCCCAGCAATTTCGAGCCCTGCGGGCTCACCCAACTCATCTCCCTGCGCTACGGCACCGTACCCGTGGTGCGCGCCGTGGGCGGGTTGCAGGATACGGTCTTCGACCGGGACCATTCCCCGAAGGAAGTCGAGAAACGCAACGGCTTCGTGTTCGAGCATTCCGACCATGCCGGGCTCGAATCCGCCCTTTCCCGCGCTCTCCGGCTGTGGCACGGCGATCCCGCCGCTTTCCGCGAGCTCCAGCTCCAGGGCATGGCCTGGGACTACTCCTGGAACCGCCCCACGGAGGAATACCTCCAGATTTACGCCTTCATCCGCCACCAGTGAGGCGCTTGCGGCCCGTCCGAGGGGAATTTATAGTGGCGGTTCCACAGTGTGCGGCCATCGGGCGGATAGCGTGAAAATGAAGGCAGCTGGCAATCGGTTCCCGTCCCAGCGGATTTGGTTCGCCATCCTCATCGCCATCCTGCTGGGGGTGGTCGCCATTTTCGCCAACGGCCTCGCCCAGCGCTACGGCGACCGCCTGACCCGCGCCACCGCGGTGAGCGAAAGCATGTCGCGGGTTTTGGAACAGCATGCCGCCTCCATTCTGCAGAAAGCCGACCTGGTGCTGCTCCACGTGGCCGAGGAACTGGAGCATCAGGCGCCGGGGAAAAGCCCCGCCGCCGCCGAACTCGATAACTACCTCAAGGAGCTCAAGCTTTCCCTGCCCGAAGTCCGCCTGCTGCGGGTGGTCGATGCCGGCGGCCATCGCCTCGCCGACACCACGGACAGCCCATCCCGCTTCTATTCCGGCGACCGGGACTACTTCATCCGCCACCGCGACAATCCGAATCTGGGGCTGCTCATTTCCGGCCCCATCCAGGGGCGCTCCTTCCCCGGCTGGCAAATCGTCCTCAGCCGCCGCATCAACAAGCCTGACGGCAGCTTCGGCGGCATCGTCACCTCTTCCATTTCCCTCTCCTATTTCGAGGATTTCTTCCGCTCCCTCAACCTGGGCACGGACAGCAACATCACCTTGCTGAGCAGCGACTTCCGCATCATCGCCCGCTACCCCAGCGACGGCAGCCAGCATCTGAAATCGGTGCGCAACGGCCAGATATTCCAGGCCAGCCGGCAGAACCCCGAGCACGGCACCCTTACCGGGATATCCGCCGTGGACGGCGTCGAACGGATTTTCAGCTACCGCAAGGTGGAAGGTTTCCCGCTGTATGTGGTGGTTGGCCTGTCCAAGAAAGAGCAGCTGGCCGACTGGCGCCGCAACGCGCTGTTCGACGGCGGGGCCATGCTGCTGCTGCTCGGCGCCATCGGCCTACTGGCCTACAACCTGCTGCGCCAATACGAGCGGGAGTGGGAAAATGAGCGCCAGCTGCGGGAAATCACCACCACCATGGGCGAAGGCTTGTACGTCCTCGACCGCGAAGGGTGCATCACCTTCGCCAATCCCGAGGCCCAGCGGCTATTGGGGTGGACGGAAAATGAACTGGTCGGCAGCAACGCCCATGCCCTGTTCCACCACCGCAGGATTGACGGCACTCCCTATCCCGCCGAGGAGTGCGCCATCCGCCAAGTGACCACCAGCGGCCGGGGCTATCGTTCCGACGATGAAACCTTCTGGCGCCGGGACGGTAGCCCCCTGCCCGTTGCGGTCATCGCCTCGCCCATCATCCGCCACGGCAAGGTGGTGGGGTCGGTGGAAGCCTTCCAGGACATTTCCAAGCGCAAGCTGGCCGAACAGGAATTGAAATCCCTCAACGAGAACCTGGAACAGCGGGTCCATGGCGAGGTGGCGAAAAACATGGAACAGGAACGGATGCTGATCCAGCAGTCCCGCCTTGCCGCCATGGGCGAGATGATCGGCAACATCGCCCACCAGTGGCGCCAGCCCCTCAATGCCCTCAACCTGCTCCTGGCCAATATCAAGGATGCCTTCGAATACGGCGAGCTTGACCGGGATTATTTGGACCATGCCCTCGCCGACGGCAACCAGCTGGTTCAGCGGATGTCCGCCACCATCGACGATTTCCGCAACTTCTTCAACCCCAACAAGGTCATCCAGAACTTCAGCCTCAACCGGGCGATTTCCGCCGCCCTGTCCCTGGTCAGCCACAGTTTCAAGAACCACAACATCGCCATCCTGGTGGAGGAGGGGGAGGATTGGCAAGCGCGGGGCTTCCCCAACGAATTCTCCCAGGTGCTGCTCAATATCCTGGCCAACGCCAAGGAAGCCATCCTGGAAAGGCAGGTTC
>JAJZVC010000045.1 GCA_021845865.1 Pseudomonadota bacterium
CGACATCATCGGCGTCATCGACGGCATCGCCTTCCAGACCAACATCCTGGCGCTCAACGCCGCCGTGGAAGCGGCCCGTGCCGGCGAACAAGGGCGGGGTTTCGCCGTGGTGGCCGGCGAGGTGCGCAACCTCGCCCAGCGCAGCGCCAACGCGGCGAAGGAAATCAAGAGCCTCATCACCGATTCGGTGGCGAAAATCGAGCATGGAACGAACCAGGTGAACGAAGCGGGCCATACCATGGAAGAGATCGTCACCTCCATCAAGCGGGTGACCGACATCATGGCGGAGATCAGCGCGGCGAGCGGCGAACAATCCTCGGGCATCGAACAGGTCAACCAGGCCATTACCCAGATGGACGAAGTGACGCAGCAGAACGCGGCCTTGGTGGAAGAGGCGGCGGCGGCCGCCGAGGCCCTCCAGGAGCAGGCCGAATCCCTGGCCCAGGCCGTGAGCGTCTTTAAAATCGATAGCGGTTCAGGAGCCCTGGCTGTCGAGGCCAAACCCGCCGCTTTGCTGGCAAGCAAGCCCGCCAGCCATTTCGATGACGCCATCGCGGCCCACATCAAATGGAAGGTTCGCCTGAATCAGTTCATCGACGGTACCAGCACGGAGCAGCTCGACAGCGGAACGGTGTGCAAGGACAACCTCTGTGCCCTGGGGAAATGGATTTACGGCGAGGGGGCGGAGCACCAGGGCCAGCCCCATTACACCGACTTGGTGCAGAAGCACGCCAATTTCCATGTCTGCGCCGGAGAGGTGGTGCGGAAGGTGGAGATGCGCGATAAGGCCGGTGCCACGGCCCTCATCAATGGAGATTTCGCCCGGGCGGGCAAGGAGACGGTGACCGCGATCATGGAGTTGAAGAAGGACCTGGAAGGCTAGCAGCCGTCGGCAGTGGTAAGCACAACAGGGGCGCCGTAGCGCCCCTGTTCGCGTCTCAAGACAAGGCTACCCCTGTTCCTTGGTTTCATAGAGGGCATCCGTGCCGTCTGCCGGGCCGGCCAGGGCCACGCAGTTGCCGCCGCAGTGCTTGGCATGGCGCAGGGCGCGCCAGGCGCGGTTGTAGACTTCTTCGCGTTTTTCGCCGTTCAGCAGCCCGGCCACGGCAAAGCTGGCGGTCACCGGGTTGGCCAGGTGCGGCGGAGCCTGGGTTTCCAGCTCTTCGCGCAGGCGGTCGGCGAGAATCAGGGCCCCCATTTCGCTGGTGGCGGGGAGCAGGAGGGCGAATTCCTGGCCGCCGCAGCGCACGATGAGGTCCACTTCCCGGACTTGTTCCCGGACCAGGCTGCCCACATGCTGCAGCACTTCGTCGGCCAGCTCCCGCCCAATCCGCTCATTGACGGCGGCGAAGCCGTCCAGGTCCAGCAGGACCAGCGCCACCGGACTGTCGTAGCGTTGCCGGCGGGCGATTTCGGCGTCCAGGCGCAGGTCCAGCTCGCGCCGGTTGTAGAGGCCGGTGAGGGTATCCTGGCGGCGCAGGTCGTCGATTTCGTGCAGGGCGAGCTGCAAGGACTTGTCCCGGCGGGCCATGAGGAGGTGCAGTTCCTCCACTTCCTTGCGCATTTTGCCCAGTTCTTCGCTGATGCGGCCGAAGGCCACGTAATCGATTTCCGCCACCAGCAGCAGCAAGCCGTCGCGGCGGAAGATTTTGCCGTTGTAGGCGTGGGACGAGGCGGCGTCCCGGCCAAGGATGATGGGGCCGGCATAGACCACCCCCTGGCCGTTTTCCTTCAGTTCGGCGAGGCGGGCAAAACGGGGTTCGACGAAGCAGGGGGCGGCGTTGGCATCGCACTCTCCCGCCAGCGCGGAGCGGAATCCCTGGTTGGCCTGGACGATGCGCCCGTCCTCTTGCAGCAGGGCGGCGGCAATGCTGCGGAACTCGCCGAGCCAGGAATGGAAAAGATCGTTGCAGTCGTTCATGAATCCCCCTGTGTGACCACCTTAGAGCACCCTCATGACGGCGTCAAGGCGCTGAATCGCTAACTCGCCTGGTGGGGCAAGGCCAGGTAGCGGCGGGACTGCATTTCCTGAAGGCGGCTGACGGTGCGGGCGAATTCGCCGCTGTTGAGGCCGCCGCGGTAAAGCTCCTCGGGAGGGACGTCAGCGGCGAGAATCAGCTTCACCCGCTGGTCGTAGCAGACATCCACCAGCCAGGTGAGGCGCCTGGCTTCGGCGCTGCGTTCCGGGGCCAGGCGGGGAACGCCGGAGAGCAGGAGAGCCGGGTACTCCAGGGCCAGGGCCAGGTAGTCGCCTTGGGAACGGGGGGTGCCGCAAAGCTGGGCGAAGTCGAACCACACCGCCCCGGCGGCCCGCTTCAGGGCCGTCACTTCCCGCTGCTGGAGGGAGAAGCGGGGAGGAAGGAGGCTCCCTTTGGCCGCTTCGCCGAAAATGGCTTCCAGCTTGGGGAGGGAGGAACCGCCGCCGGGAAGATGGTAAACCTCCGCCCGCTCCAGGAAGCCTAGGCGGTAGTCGCGGCCGTTTTCGATTTCCACTGTCTCCAGGCGCTGGCGGAGGAGGGCGATGGCGGGGAGGAAGCTGTCCCGCTGCAGGCCGTTGGCGTAGAGCTGGCCGGGTTCGAGGTTGGAGGTGATGACGGGCACGGTTCCCCGGTCGAGCAATTCCTTCAGCAGGCGGCCAAGGATCATGGCGTCGGCGATGTCGGTGACGTGGAACTCGTCCAGGCACAGCAGCCGGCAGTGGGAAGCGAAGCGGCGCGCCACCTCCGCCAGGGGGTCCCGCCGGCCCTTGAGGACCGCCAGCTGGCCGTGAACTTCCTGCATGAAGCGGTGGAAGTGCAGGCGGCGCTTTTCCGCCAGCGGCGCGTGGGCGAAGAAATTGTCCATCAGCAGGCTTTTCCCCCTCCCCACGCCTCCCCACAGGTAAATGCCCCTGGGCGCGCGGCGGCCAGCCAGCCAGGGGAGGAAAGGGCGGCGCCAGGCGGACAGTTCCCGGTGCAGGCGCTCCAGCTGGTCCACCGCCCGTTCCTGGGCCGGGTCGGGAATGAAATCCGGCTGCCGGGCCAGGGCGGCGTACCACTGGCGCGGCGCGAGCCGGCCCGCTGCCGCGGCAATGGCGGCGCCGGAATGGCCGTCGAGGGGGGGCATCAGGCTTGCATGGCCAGGGCGGCGTCGCGCAGGGCTTCCGACAGGGTGGGGTGGGCGTGCATGATGCGGGCCAGGTCCTCGCTGCTGGCGGCGAACTCCATCGCCACCACCGCCTCGGCCAGCAGCTCGGAGGCCTTGGCGCCGAGGATGTGGACCCCCAGCAGGCGGTCGGTCCTGGCGTCCGCCAGCAGCTTGACGAAGCCCGCCGTGTCGCCGGCGGCCTGGGCGCGGCCGTTGGCGCTGAAGGGATAGACCGCCTTGCGGTATTCACTCCCGGCGGCCTTCAGGGCCTGCTCGGTTTCTCCCACCCAGGCGATTTCAGGCTGGGTGTAGATGACGCTGGGGATGAGGGCGTAGTTCACCCGTCCCGCCTGGCCGGCGATGCGCTCGGCCACCATGATGCCCTCGTCGCTGGCCTTGTGGGCCAGCATCGGGCCCCGCACCACGTCGCCGATGGCCCACACGTTGGGCAGGCTGGTGCGGCACAGCTCGTCCACCTCGATGAAGCCGCGGTCGTCCACCTTGAGGCCGATCTGCTCCACCCCTAGCCCCTGGGAGTTGGGCCGGCGGCCGATGGCCACCAGGACCCTGTCGAAGGCGGCCTCCTGTTCCCCGCCGTCATCCTTGAGGCGGAGGGTGACCTGCTTCTTGCCGACCTTTGCGCCGAGGACGGCGGTGCCGGTGCGGATGTCGAGGCCCTGGGCCTTGAGCTGGCGCAGGGCTTCCCGGGCCACCTGCTCGTCGGCGTGGTGGAGGAAGCTGTGACCTTCCAGCACCGTGACCTGGGCGCCGAGGCGGCGCCAGACGCTGCCCAGCTCCAGGCCGATGACCCCGGCGCCGACGATGCCCAGGCGCTCGGGGGGGGCGTCGAAGGACAGGGCGCCGACGTTGTCCACCACCCGTTCCCCGTCGAAGGGCAGGAAGGGCAGCTCCGCCGGGCGGGAGCCGGTGGCGACGATGATGTGCTTGGCCCGCACCGGCTCGATCCGGCCGTCCTTCTCCACTTCCAGGGTCAGGTGGTCCTCGGCGGGAGCGAAGCGGCCCCGTCCCTGGAGCCAGGTGACCTTGTTCTTCTTGAAGAGGGAGGCGATGCCGTTGTTGAGGGCGCGCACCGCCTTCTCCTTGCGCGCCATCATGGCGGCGAGGTCGAGGGACACGCCTTGCACCGCGATGCCGTGTTCGGCCAGGCGCAGGCGGGCGTGCTCGTAGTGTTCCGAGGATTCCAGCAGGGCCTTGGAGGGAATGCAGCCGACGTTGAGGCAGGTGCCTCCCAGCCGGTACTGGCCTTCGGCGTCCCGCCAGTCGTCGATGCACGCCGTGTCCAGGCCCAGCTCGGCGCAGCGGATGGCCGCCACGTAGCCGCCGGGGCCGCCGCCGAGGACGGCGACGTCGAAGAGTTTTTCCATGCTCGTGTCTCCCTCGATGGGTTCAGACGTCCAGCAGCAGCCGCGCCGGGTCTTCCAGGGCGTCCTTGATGGCCGCCAGGGTCAGCACCGCTTCCCGGCCATCGATGATGCGGTGGTCGTAGGACAGGGCCAGGTACATCATGGGGCGGATGACGATCTGGCCGTTTTCCGCCACCGGCCGCTCCTTGGTGGCGTGCATGCCGAGGATGGCGCTCTGGGGCGGGTTGAGGATGGGGGTGGACATCATGGAGCCGAACACCCCGCCGTTGGAGAGGGTGAAGGTGCCGCCGCTGAGCTCCTCGATGCTGAGCTTGCCGTCCTTGGCCTTGCGGCCGAATTCGGCGATGGCGGTTTCGATCTCGGCGAAGCTGAGCTGGTCGGCGTTGCGCAGCACCGGCACCACCAGGCCCCGCTCCGAGCCGACGGCGATGCCGATGTCGTAGTAGCCGTGGTAGAGGATGTCGTTGCCGTCCACCGAGGCGTTGACGACGGGAAACTGCTTCAGGGCCTTCACCGCCGCCTTGACGAAGAAGGACATGAAGCCCAGCTTGACCCCGTGCTCCTTCTCGAACTTGTCCTTGTACTTGGCGCGCAGGTCCATCACCGGCTGCATGTTCACTTCGTTGAAGGTGGTGAGGATGGCGGCGGTCTGCTGGGCCTGCACCAGGCGCTCCGCCACCCGCTGGCGCAGGCGGGTCATGGGCACCCGCTGCTCCGGGCGGTCGCCGAGGAGGGCGCTCATGTCCACGGCGGGGGCGCGCGCTTCGGCGGCGGCCGGGCGGTTTTCCAGCCTGGCGGCCACGTCCTCCTTGGTGACGCGCCCGCCCCGGCCGCTGCCGGTGAGTTCGGCGGTGTTGACGCCCCCTTCTTCCGCCAGCTTGCGGGCGGCAGGGCTGAGGACGGGTTCGGCGGGCTTCTCCGCCGCCGCCACGGCGGCGGCCGGGGCGGGGGCTTCCTCCGCCTGGGCCTCGGTGTCCAGGAGGGCGATAACCTCGCCGGCCCGCACCGTGGCGCCGTCCTTGATCACGATCTTGGCCAGCTTGCCCGCCTGGGGAGCGGGGAGTTCCAGCACCACCTTGTCGGTCTCGATATCGATGAGGTTCTCATCCCGTTTGACGAACTCCCCCTCCTTGCGGTGCCAGCTCAGCAGGGTGGCTTCGGATACCGACTCGGACAGGGGGGGGACTTTGATCTCCAGCAGCATGATGCGATCTCCAGTTCTATTCTTGGTTGGCGCCGAGGGCCTGGGCGACCAGGTCTTTCAGTTGCGCGGCGTGCTTGAAGGCGTAGCCCACCGCCGGCGAGGCGGACGCCGGCCGGCCGGCGTAGGAAAGGGTCTGGCCGGCCTGGAGGCAGGCCTGCAGGATGGGCCGGATGTAGAACCAGGCTCCCTGGTTCTGGGGCTCTTCCTGGGCCCAGACGACTTCCTTCGCCTTCGGATAGCGCCCCAGTTCCCGTTTCAGCTCCTCGTGGGGGAAAGGGTAGAGCTGGGGGACGCGGACGATGGCGACGTGGCGGGCCTCCCGCTCCCGCCGGGCGGCGGCAAGGTCGTAGTACACCTTGCCGGCGCAGAGGACGACGCGCTTGACGCCCCTCGGCTTGACGGCGGGATCGCTCTCCGCCAGCACCGGCTGGAAGGAACCGCTGGCCAGTTCCTCCAGGGAGGAGACGCATTCCTTGTGGCGCAAGAGGCTTTTCGGCGTCATCACGATCAGGGGCTTGCGGTAGGGGCGCAGCATCTGCCGCCGCAGGAGGTGGAAAATCTGCGCCGGGGAACTGGGGACGCAGACCTGGATGTTGTCCTCGGCGCAGAGCTGGAGGTAGCGTTCCAGGCGGGCGGAGGAATGTTCCGGTCCCTGCCCTTCGTAGCCGTGGGGGAGGAACATGGTCAGGCCGCACAAGCGGCCCCACTTGGCCTCGCCGGCGACGATGAACTGGTCGATGACCACCTGGGCGCCGTTGGCGAAGTCGCCGAACTGGGCTTCCCAGATCACCAGCTCGTTGGGCAGGGCGGTGCTGTAGCCGTATTCGAAGCCCAGCACCGCCTCCTCGGAGAGAAAGGAGTCGATCACCAGGAAGTTGGGCTGGGTGGGGGAGATGAACTGCAGCGGGATGTGGGCGCCGCCGTCCCATTTTTCCCGGTTCTGGTCGTGGAGCACGGCGTGGCGGTGGGAGAAGGTGCCCCGTCCCGCGTCCTGGCCGGAGAGGCGCACGGCGTAGCCGTTCTCCAGCAGGGAAGCATAGGCCAGGTTCTCCGCCATGCCCCAGTCCAGGGGCAGTTCGCCCTGGCCCATCCGGCGCCGGTCTTCCATGACCTTCTCCACCCGGGGGTGGAGCTTGAAGTTTTCCGGCACGGTGGTGAGGCGCTCCGCCAGACGCTGCAAGTCGTGCACCGGCACGGCGGTATCGACGGGGGTTTCCCAGGCGGTACCCTTGAAGGGGCTCCAGTCGGTGGAAAAGGACACCTTGTAGTTGGACAGCACTGGCTGGACGATGGGGCCGCCGGCATCCAGCAGGGCGCGGTAGGCGGCGACCATGGCTTCCGCCTCCTCGGCCCGGACGATGCCCTCGGCGGCCAGCTTGTCGGCGTACAGCTTGCGGGTGCCGGGATGCCGGGCGATCTTGCGGTACATCAGGGGCTGGGTGACCAGGGGTTCGTCCTGTTCGTTGTGGCCCAGGCGGCGGAAGCACACCATGTCGATCACCACGTCCTTGTGGAAGGCGTGGCGGTATTCGAGGGCGATGGCGGCGGCGAACAGCAGGGCCTCCGGGTCGTCGGCGTTGACGTGGAACACCGGCGCCTCGACCATTTTCGCCACGTCGGTGCAGTAGAGGCTGGAGCGGGTGTCCCGGGGGTCGGAGGTGGTGAAGCCGATCTGGTTGTTGACCACGATGTGCACCGTGCCCCCGGTGCGGAAGCCCCGGGTCTGGGACATGTTGAGGGTTTCCATCACCACCCCCTGGCCGGAGAAGGCGGCGTCGCCGTGGATCAGCAGCGGCATCACCTGCATCGCTCCCCGGTCGTGGTGGCGCTGCTGGCGGGCGCGGACCGAGCCTTCCACCACCGGGTTGACGATTTCCAGGTGGGAGGGGTTGAAGGCCAGGGCCAGGTGCACCGGGCCGCCGGGAGTGGCGACGTCGGAGGAGAAGCCCTGGTGGTACTTCACGTCGCCGGCGGCGAGACGGTTGGCCCGTTCGTCCGGGGTGCCCTCGAATTCCAGGAACAGGTCCTTGGGCAGCTTGCCGAGGATGTTCACCAGGACGTTGAGGCGGCCCCGGTGGGCCATGCCGATGACGATTTCCTGCATGCCGCCCTCCCCCGCTTTCTGGATCAGGTGGTCGAGGAGGGGAATGAGGCTTTCCCCGCCTTCGAGGGAAAAGCGCTTCTGGCCGACGTACCTGGTGTGGAGGTATTTTTCCAGGGTTTCGGCGGCGGTGAGGCGTTCCAGGATGTGGCGCTTGGCCTCGGCGTCGAAGGAAGGAGTGGCGCGGGGGCGCTCGAGGCGTTCCTGGAGCCAGCGTTTCTGGGCGGTATCGCTGATGTACATGTATTCCACGCCCAGGTTGCCGCAATAGGTCTGCTTCAGGACCTGGAGGATTTCATGCAGGCTTGCCTTGGGCTTGCCCAGGACCAGGGAGCCGGGGGAAAACTCCTGGGTCATGTCCGACTGGCCGAGGCCGTAGTGGTCCGGGTCCAGTTCGTGGACGTAGGGCCGCTCCTGGCGCTGGAGGGGGTCCAGGTTGGCGTGGCGGACGCCGAGGAAGCGGTAGGCGTTGATCAGCTGCAGCACCTGGACCTGTTTCTTTTCCGCCGACAGCAGGGGGTTGCACGCCAGGGTGGGGTTGGCGACGGCCTTCTGCTTCGCCAGGGCGACGAAGGACTCGACCACCGGTCCGTGGGCCACGTCCCGGGCGGCGGCGCCGGCGGTCTGCTGGAGCTGGTCGAAATAGCGCCGCCACTCTTCCGAGACCAGGGCGGGGTCTTCCAGGTATTGCTCGTAAAGCGCTTCGATAAAGGCGGCATTGCCGCCTGACAGGTAGGAGTTGGACTCGGCTACCCGGTAGGGACTGCTAGGGGGTCCTTCGCTGCTCATCATTCCGTCTCCTTGGCGGCCAGGAGCGCCTGCATGGGGCGCCCCGTTGTAAGGAAATACATGAATTGAAGGTGCGTCCCATGTTGTCGTTATGATGTGTTGTTCAGCGTTTGTCGAGGGGCACGTAATCCCGCTGCCGCGCTCCCTGGTAGAGCTGGCGCGGGCGGCCGATCTTGTTCTCCGGGTCGCCGATCATTTCGTGCCATTGGGCGACCCAGCCGATGGTGCGGGAAAGGGCGAAAATCACCGTGAACATGTTGGTGGGGATGCCCATGGCCCGCAGCACGATGCCGGAGTAGAAGTCCACGTTGGGATAGAGCTTCTTCTCGATGAAGTAGTCGTCCTCCAGGGCGATTTTCTCCAGCTTGAGGGCCAGCTTGAACAAGGGGTCGTCATGGAGGCCCAGCTCGTCCAGCACTTCGTGGCAGGTGCGGCGCATGATGTCGGCGCGGGGGTCCATGTTCTTGTACACCCGGTGGCCGAAGCCCATGAGGCGGAAGGAGTCGTCCTTGCGCTTGGCCCGGTCGATGTACTGGCCGATGCGGGATTCGTCGCCGATTTCCTCCAGCATGGCCAACACCGCCTCGTTGGCGCCGCCGTGGGCCGGTCCCCAGAGGCAGGCGATGCCGGAGGCGATGCAGGCGAAGGGGTTGGAGCCGGAGGAGCCCGCCAGGCGCACCGTGGAGGTGGAGGCGTTCTGCTCGTGGTCGGCGTGGAGGATCATGATCCGTTCCAGGGCCCGCGCCAGCACCGGGTTGGGCTCGTAATGGCCGCAGGGGGTGGCGAACATCATGTAGAGGAAGTTGCCCACGTAATCCAGCCGGTTCTGGGGGTACATGAAGGGCTCGCCCACGTTGTACTTGTGGCACATGGCGGCGATGGTGGGCACCTTGGCCAGGAGGCGGAAGGCGGAGACCTCCCGGTGGTGGGGGTTGGAGATGTCGAGGGAGTCGTGGTAGAAGGCCGACAGGGCGCCCACCACGCCCACCATGATGGCCATGGGGTGGGCGTCGCGGCGGAAGCCGGTGAAGAAGCGGTTCATCTGGTCGTGGACCATGGTGTGCTGCTTCACCATGGAGTCGAACTCGAACTTCTGCGGTCCCGTGGGCAGCTCGCCGTAGAGCAGCAGGTAGCACACCTCGAGGAAGTCGGAGTGCTCCGCCAGCTGTTCGATGGGGTAGCCGCGGTAGAACAGCTGGCCGGCGTCGCCGTCGATGTAGGTGATGCTGGAGCGGCAGCTGCCGGTGGACTGGAAGCCGGGGTCGTAGGTGAAAAAGCCGTGCTTGCTCAGGGCCCGGATGTCGATCACGTCCGGTCCAAGGGTGCCCGACAGCACCGGCAGCTCGATGGGCGGCGTGCCGTCGTTGAAGGTCAGGATTGCCTTGCGTTCCTGGGTCATGCCATTTTCTCCTTTCGCAGCGGGTTTTCGGTTGCCTACGTCGCCCGCAGCAGGGCCACGACAGTCTCGAACTGCCTATTATCGCTTTGGGTGCGGCCCAGAATCAAATCCCACAAATCGTTGTCCGGCCATTCCAGCAGCGCCAGCAGGGATTGCTTGTCCGCGGCGCTGAGACGGGCCAGATGCCGGTCGAGGAATTCCGCCAGCACCAGATCCAATTCAAGCATGCCGCGCCGGCATTGCCAGCGCACGGCCTTGTCCAATTCGTCGGCCTCCGTCATACGGTGCGCTTGGTCAGCAGTTCCTTGATCCTGCCGATGGCCAGGGTCGGGTTGAGGCCCTTGGGGCACGCCGCCACGCAGTTCATGATGCTGTGGCAGCGGAACAGCCGGTAGGGGTCTTCCAGGTCGTCCAGGCGCTCCCGGGTGGCCTTGTCCCGGCTGTCGGCGATGAAGCGGTAGGCCTGCAAGAGGCCGGCGGGGCCGACGAACTTGTCCGGGTTCCACCAGAAGGAGGGGCAGGAGGTGGAGCAGCAGGCGCACAGGATACATTCGTAAAGACCGTCCAGTTCGGCCCGCTCTTCCGGCGACTGGAGGCGTTCGATTTCCGGTTCGGGTTCCTCGTTGATCAGGTAGGGTTTGATGGAGCGGTACTGGTGGTAGAACTGCTCCATGTCAACGATCAGGTCGCGGATTACCGGCAGCCCCGGCAGGGGGCGGAGGGTGATGGGCTGCTTCAGGCTGGAAAGAGGCGTGACGCAGGCCAGGCCGTTGAAGCCGTTGATGTTCATGGCGTCGGAGCCGCACACCCCCTCCCGGCAGGAGCGGCGGAAGCTCAGGGTGTCGTCCTGGTCCTTGAGCAGCAGCATGGCATCCAGCAGCATCATGTCGCCGGCCTCGATGGCCAGTTCGTAATCCTGCATCCGCGGCTTGGCGTCGGTGTCCGGGTTGTAGCGGTAGATGGAGAAGCGCATGGTTCTTTCTCAATGCCAGGAAGGCGTGAAGCGCGAGGGGTGAGGCGCGGATGAGCGCCCTTCGTGGATGCGTCTTACGCCTAACCCCTCGCGCCTCACTTAATAGCTCCTCGCCTTGG
Source organism: Pseudomonadota bacterium (assembly GCA_021845865.1). Taxonomy (GTDB): domain Bacteria; phylum Pseudomonadota; class Gammaproteobacteria; order Burkholderiales; family UBA9220; genus UBA2239. Next base: position 11,097 of record JAJZVC010000045.1, read on the forward strand.
GTTCGAAGGACTCCACCGTCAAGGGCTTGAGGCGCACCGGCTTGTAGTCCAGGCGGTGGTCCTCGGCGTAGTAGAGGCTGTGCTTGAGCCAGTTTCTGTCGTCCCGCTGGGGATGATCGTCCCGGGCGTGGGCGCCGCGGCTCTCGGTGCGGGCTTCCGCCGAGACGATGGTGGCCAGGGCCACTCCCATCAGGTTTTCCAGTTCCAGGGCCTCGATGCGGGCGGTGTTGAAGGTCTTGCTGTGGTCGGTGAGGGCGGCGTGGGGCAGGCGCTCGGCGATCGCCTTCACCTTGGCCACGCCTTCCTTGAGCACTTCCGCCGCGCGGAACACGCCGCAGTGGCGCTGCATGGTTTGGCGCAAATCCTCGCGGATGGCGGACACCGACTCGCCGCCGCCTTTCCTGTCCCAGCGGGCCAGGCGCGACAGGGCCGGGTCCAGGGCGTCCACCGGCACGGGGCGGGGAAAGGGGTTTTCCTTCAGGTGGTCGATCACCCGGTTGCCCGCGGCGCGGCCGAAGACGATCAGGTCCAGCAGGGAGTTGGAGCCCAGGCGGTTGGCGCCGTGCACCGAGACGCAGGCGCATTCGCCGATGGCGTAGAGGCCGGGGATTGCTTCCTCGGGGCCGGTGCGGGTGGGGGCGACGACCTGGCCGTGCAGGTTGGTGGGGATGCCTCCCATCATGTAGTGCACCGTCGGCACGACCGGAATCGGCGCCTCGATGGGGTCCACATGGGCGAATTTGAGGGACAGCTCGCGGATGCCCGGCAGCTTGGATTTGATCACCTCGGGGCCCAGGTGGTCCAGCTTGAGGTAGACGTGGTCGGCCTTGGGGCCGCAGCCGCGGCCTTCGTGAATCTCCACCGCCATGGCCCGGGAAACCACGTCCCGGGAGGCGAGATCCTTGGCATTGGGGGCGTAGCGCTCCATGAAGCGCTCGCCGTCCTTGTTCACCAGATAGCCGCCCTCTCCCCGCACGCCTTCGGTGACCAGCACGCCGGCGCCGTGGATGCCGGTGGGATGGAACTGCCAGAATTCCATGTCCTCCAGGGGGAGCCCCGCGCGCAATACCATTCCCAGGCCGTCGCCGGTGTTGATGAGGGCGTTGGTGGTGGCGGCAAAGATGCGCCCCGCCCCGCCGGTGGCGAGGATGGTGGCGCGGGCCTCGATGAACAGGGGCTCGCCGGTCTGGAGGTTGAGGATCACCACCCCCAGGGTGTAGCCGTGGTGGTCGGTGACCAGGTCCACGGCGAAATATTCCTCGAAGAAATGGGTTTTGGCCGCCACGTTGCGCTGGTACAGGGTATGCAGCATGGCGTGGCCGGTGCGGTCGGCCACGGCGCAGGTGCGGATGGCCGGGTCGCCGCCGTAGTTCTGGGTCATGCCGCCGAAGGGGCGCTGGTAGATCTTGCCGTCCGGCAGGCGGTCGAAGGGCATGCCGAAGTGCTCCAGCTCGATCACCGCTTCGTTGGCCTGGCGGCACATGAACTCGATGGCGTCCTGGTCGCCCAGGTAATCCGAGCCCTTCACCGTGTCGTACATGTGCCAGTGCCAGCTGTCCTCCTTGACGTTGCCGAGGGAGGCGGCGATGCCGCCCTGGGCGGAAACCGTGTGGGAGCGGGTGGGGAAGACCTTGGACACCAGGGCCACCTTGAGGTCGGACTTGGCCAGCTGCAGGGCGGCGCGGAGGCCGGCGCCGCCGCCTCCTATGATCACCGCATCGAAAGTTCGCTTGGCGACGGCCATTCAGAGGCTCCAGAGAATTTGCACCGCCCAGGCGGCGTAGGACACCAGGACGAGAATGGTGGCCGATTGCAGCGCCAGGCGCAGGCCGGCGGACTTGACGTAGTCCATCAGGATGTCCCGTACCCCCACCCAGGCATGGAGCATGAGGGACAGGGCGAACAGCAGGCTGGCCAGTTTCATCCACTCCGGCGCGAACAGGGCGCGCCAGCCGGCGAAGTCATGGACGGGGCGGGTGAGGAGAAGGAAAGCGAAAACCAGGCTGTAGGCGGCCATCACCACGGCGGTGATGCGCTGCATCAGCCAGTCACGCAGGCCGTAGCCGGCCCCCACCACGCTGCGCTTCACCATAGGAGCCCCCCCAGGAGGGCGGTCAGCCCCAGGCTGACGGCCAGCACCGCCCAGCTGGTGGCGCGGGCACGAGGCAGGCCGATGCCCCAGTGCAAGTCGAGGGCGAGGAAGCGCAGGCCGGCGCAGAAATGGTGCAGATAGGCCCACAGCAGCCCCAGCAGGGCCATTTTCGCGGCGGGGGAGGAAAGGCAGTCCCCCAGGGCCGCGAAGGCCTCGGGGGAGGAAAGGGAGCGCTGAAGCAGGCTCAGCAGGAGCGGTAGCGCGAGGAACAGCAGGGCGCCGCTGATCCGGTGCAGGATCGAGACGACGCCGGGCAGGGGCAGCCGGATCTGCATCAGGTTGAGATGCTTGGGGCGCTGGGGTCGCATTTCCTCGCTTTCTGTGGCCTCGTTTCCTCGGAGGGAGACGAGGGACGCTTGTTTCCCGTTCGGCCCCGGTGGCTCAACCGGTCAGCCGATTTCGTTCAGGTAGTAATGGTTTTCCGTGTTGCACAGGCTGACGCGCCATTCCACCGGTTTGTCGCCATAAGTCAGGGCCACGCGCTCGATGCTGAGTATCGGCTCGCCGGCCTTCAGCCCCAGGTGACCAGCTACCTTGGGGGAAGCGGGAATGGCTTTCAGCCGTTCTTCGGCCTGGACGATGCGCAGGCCGTAGAGCGTTTCATACAAGCTATAGATGGTCCCCTGGAATTCATTGATTTTCGCCGCCGTCAGCCCTTTGAAGAGGGTCGGGGAAAGACGGATTTCGTCATAGATGACCGGTTTGCCGTTCATGCGCAGGACGCGGGTCAGTTCAATCAGCGGGGAGCCTTTCCGCACGCCGAGAACGTGCGCCATCTTGGCGTCGGCCTTGATTTTGTTCCAGGTCAGCAGTTCGCTGACGGGCTCTTCCTTTTCGCCGCTTTCGTTGAATAGCCGCAGGTAGTAATACTTGCGTTTTTCCTCCGTATGGGTGGCGACGAAAGTGCCTTTCCCCTGCCGGCGCACCAGGATGTTCTCCGCCGCCAGTTCGTCGATGGCCTTGCGCACGGTGCCTTGGCTGACTTTGTAACGCTTCGCCAGGTCGATTTCGCTCGGGATGATTTCGCCCGGCTTCCACTCTCCCGACACCAGGCTCTGGGTGATCAGGATCTTGATTTGTTCGTATAGGGGCCGAAACGTCGGCGAGCCGTGCAGGGTGGTCATGGCGTGTCCTTAACTTAATAGCATATCTTTATTTATTGGTCTATATCTCTTGTGTCTTATATAAGAGATGGCATGTATGAGTGATGTTTTCGATGTTTCAATTATTCATGAAGTTACATCGCTCGCCAAGCGCTCCGTAGCATGGCGATGCCATGAGCCCCGCTGCGCCAGGCGGTTTCCATGTCTTCGGCGTTCATGCCGCCGAGGGCGTAAACGGGGAGGGGGAGTCCCCGCGCGAGGTCGGCAAAGGCGTCCCATCCCAGGGGTGGGGCGTCCGGGTGGGTCAAGGTGGCCTTCACCGGTGACAGGACGGCATAGTCCAGTTCCAGTTCGGCGGCGCGTTCCAGTTCCTTGCGGTCGTGGCAGGAGGCGCCGCACCATGGAAAATCGGGACGCTGCGGCAAGGACATCAGCTGGGCGGAGCTCAAATGGACGCCATCGGCCCCGCACCTTTTCGCCACGGCGCTGCTGCCGTTGATCAGCACCTTGGCGCCATGGGGCGCGGCGCGGCGCACGATCTCGGTGGAAAGAGACGCCAGCTCTTCTTCGGAAAGGGTTTTCTCCCTGACCTGGATCAGGCGCAGGCCGTGGGCCAGGGCTTGGTCCAAGCGCTGCAGGAACAGGTCCGTGCCCATCTCCGTCGCGCAGGTAATGGCGAGCCGCGAGGGAAGTTCCAGGGCCTTGAGGATGGGGCCGTTGGCCGGCAGGAGGGGGGCGACTTCGACGCGGCCGGGGAATTGCCAGCCGAAATGCTGGTTTTCCTTGCCGTGGGGCTCGCCGCGCCAGGCGGTAACGCGAAAAAAATACAGGCGCACGGTGGCGTGGGGATAGCTGTAGACGCGGGTAAGCCAGGGATAGGCGCGCCTCACGTCGATGCCGAGTTCCTCGTGCAGTTCGCGTGCCAGGGCGGCGCGGGCGTCTTCATTGGCTTCGATCTTGCCGCCGGGAAACTCCCACCAGCCGGCGTAGGGTTTCCCCGCGGGGCGCTCGGCCAGAAGAAAGCTGCCGTCCGGCCGCTGGATCACGGCGGCGGCGACGTCCAGAATCGAAGGATGCGGGATGGAGGATGACGGATGAAGGGACGGATCGGGGGTTTTCGTCATCCCTCATCCCTCCGTCTTCATCCTTGCCTTTCCGGCCCAGTCCCGGGCGAACTGCCAAGCGGTGCGGCCGCTGCGGGAGCCGCGTCCCAGGGCCCACTGCAGGGCGGCGCGGCGCATCGTTTCGGCATCCGGTACCGGCGCGCCGAGGGCGGACAGCCAGCCTTCCACGATGTCCAGGTAGGCATCCTGGTCGAAGGGGTAGAAGGATAGCCAGATGCCAAAGCGCTCGGAGAGGGAGATTTTTTCCTCCACGGCTTCCGCTTCGTGGACTTCGGTGCCCACGTGCTGGGCGCCAAGGTTTTCCTCCAGGTACTCCGGCATCAGGTGGCGGCGGTTGGAGGTGGCGTAAATCAGGACGTTCTCCGGCGGGGCGGCGACGGAGCCGTCGAGGGCGGCCTTTAGGGCCTTGTAGCCCGGCTCGCCGGATTCGAAGGAAAGATCGTCGCAGAACAAAATGAAGCGTTCCGGACGGCCATGAAGCCGGTCGACGATGTCCGGCAGGTCGATGAGGTCGTGCTTTTCCACCTCGATCAGGCGCAGGCCCTTGGCGGCGTATTTGTCCAGCATGGCCTTGACCAGGGAGGATTTTCCCGTGCCCCGGGCGCCGGTGAGCAGCACGTTGTTGGCCGGCTGGCCGGCGACGAACTGACGGGTGTTGCGGTCGATGATTTTTTTCTGCCCGTCGACCCCTTGCAGGTCCCGCAGGCGGATGCGATGGGGTTGTCCGACCGGCTCGAGCAGGCCGCTGCCGTTGCGCTTGCGCCAGCGGAACGCGATGGACTCGCCCCATTCCGGCTCCGGAGATGGGGCGGGAAGCAGCTGTTCGAGGCGAAGCAGAAGCTGCTCCGCCCGGTTAATCAGTCGGGCGATATCGGTCATGGGCGAGAATTTTCCCACAGCGGCGAGGCGGAGTAAAACGGGAAATGCTTTATGCCTAGGGGCTTAGGCCGGAAAACGGCTGTGGACGGAGTGAAAAACCGCTTGAGATTTCCGGGTGGGTTGTGATATAAATTCGAGTTTTCGATTTCCGGAGCAGCGAATCATGGCACGTCAATGCCAAGTCACCGGCAAAAAGCCGATGGTTGGGAACAACGTTTCCCACGCCAACAACAAGACCAAGCGCCGTTTCCTGCCCAACCTGCAGTACCGCCGGTTCTGGGTGGAGAGCGAAAACCGCTGGGTGAGCCTGCGCGTTTCCAACGCCGGTCTGCGTACCATCGACAAGAAGGGTATCGATGTGGTGCTGGCCGAGATGCGCGCCAACGGCGATAAGATCTGAGGAACTGAGTCATGCGCGAAAAGATCAAGCTTGAATCCACCGCCGGTACCGGCCATTTCTACACCACCACCAAGAACAAGCGCACCATGCCTGAAAAGATGGCGATCAAGAAGTTCGATCCGGTTGCGCGCAAGCACGTGGAATACAAGGAAACCAAGCTGAAGTAAGCGCGGTTCTCCTGTCATGGAAAAGGGGCCTCGGGCCCCTTTTTTATTGTTCGTGATGGGCGCCGGCTCCCCTGCCGGGCCGGCGCTGTTCCTTGGCTTCAGGCCAGCTTGAACCGTCCCACGGTTTCCTGGAGATGGCTGGAAAGCCCGTGCATTTGGTGGAAGGCGGCGTTCGCCTCGTCGATGGCGGCGCCGCTGTCCCGGGCGCTGGCGGCAATCTGCTCCACCCGCTGGCTGATTTCTTCGCTGGCCGATTTCTGCACGTTCATGGCCTCGGCGATCTGGCGGATGAGGTCCGCCACGTTCGCCACGCTGCCGTATATCTGGTTGAGGGCTTCCCCCGCCTGGTTGGCGCGGTCCACTCCCTCCTGCACCTGGCCGCCGCCCCGTTCCATGCTGGAGACCGCCGTGGCGGTTTCCACCTGGATGGCCTGAATCATGGAAGAAATCTCGGTGGTGGCGGCGGAGGTGCGCTCGGCCAGCTTCCGCACTTCGTCGGCGACCACGGCGAAGCCGCGGCCCTGCTCCCCGGCCCGGGCGGCCTCGATGGCGGCATTGAGGGCCAGAAGGTTGGTCTGCTCGGCGATGTCGTTGATCACCTGGACGATGCGGCCGATTTCATCCGAGCGCTGGCCCAGGATTTCGATGGCCCGGGCGGCCTCCGCCACCGTCGCGGCAACCTGCTGAATGCCGCCGACGGCCTGGCTGACCACTTGCTTGCCCTGGGCGGACAGTTCGCCCGCGTCGGTGGCGGCGGCGACCGCCTTGTCGCTGTTGCGGGCCACTTCCTGGAGCGAGGCGTTCAGCTGTTCCACCGATTCGGCGGCGATGGAGGCTTGGCCGGTCTGGGCGCTGGAGCCCTGGGAAACCCTTTCCGTCATGGCGGTGACCGTGCCGCAGGCGGCGGACACCTGGTCCGCCGATTGCCGCATCTGGCCGATGAGCTGGGTGAAGTCCTCCGCCATGCGGTTGAAGGAGGCGGCCACCTCGCCGATTTCATCCTGCTGGCCGACCCGGGCGCGGGCGGTGAGGTCGCCGTCGGCGAGGCGGGCGGTGGCCTCTCTCAGGGCGCCGACGCCCCGGGCGATGGAGCGGGTGAGGAAGGTCCCGGACAGGGCCATCAGGACGATGGCGGCCAGGATGCCGCCGACGGTGGCGATCATGATGTTGCGGGAGAAGGCCGCGACATGCTCGTAGGCTTCCTTGGCCTGCTCCACCTGGTAGTTGATCAGCTCGTCGATGGACTGGGAGGCCTTGGCGTAGGCCGGCGCCAGGGTTTCCGTGCGGAGCTTGTCGGCCTCGGCGTAGTTCTCGGCCTGTAGCAAGTCGATCATCGGCAGCACGCCGGTGGCGCCGAAATTCATCCTGGCGGCCATGAAGGCGTCGTACAGTTCCTTTTCCTTCGGCGCCAGGGGGCGGGAAGTGTAGGCCTGGAGCAGGTTGTCGATCTGGAAGATGTGGCTGCGCACCTTGTCGGCATGGGCCAGGACCTCGAAGGCGTCGGTTTCGAGGCGGGCCGCGAACAGTTCCAGACGGATCTGCATCTGGTGGTTGCGGATTTCGTTGAGCTGGTTGATGGCGATCAGGTGATCGTTGTAGACGTGGTAAAGGGCATTCTTGGACGAATTGATCGCGGCCAGACCGATGGCGCCGGCGCCGGCCAGGAGCAGGCAGGCGAAAGCGACGAGCAGGTTGAGCTTGGTCCGGATTTTCAGACGGGCAAAGGGATGCATTATTTCCTCCGGTGGAATCGTTATTGCCGGCCGCCTTGCTGGCGGCTCTACGCGGATTCTAACACCAAGGGCGGAGGAGTGAAGTCAGGCAAAGGAGCGCAATTGGCGGGAAAAACGCTGCAGGGCTTCGATATTGCTGGCCTCCGCACGTCGGCACCAGTCCTCGAGCTGAGCCAGCAGCTGCTCGCGGGAGGCGGTGGAGCGTTCCCACAGGCTGTTCAGTTCTTCCTTCATGGCCATCAAGGTGCTCAATACGGGGCTGTTGGCGAGGAGGGCGGCCAGCCGTTCCCGTTCCGGGCGGCGGAGGTGGGCGGGATTGCGTTTCAAGAGGCGGCGCAGGCTGGCCGGGGATTCCACGGCCATGCCCTGGCGGCGCAGCTTGCGCCATTCGGCGGCGTAGGCGTTCCGGGCGGAATGGGCGAATTTCGCCAGCACTTCGTAACGATGGGTAATCACCGCCTGCAGCGTGGCGAGGTCGACATGGTTTTTCACCGGATCCCGGCGCAGTTTCGGCGCCACTTTCCGCACCCTGGCCAATCCCAGCCACTCCATGAGCCGGATATAGGCCCAGCCGATGTCGAATTCGTACCAGCGGTGGGACAGCTTGGCCGAACTGGCGAAGGCATGGTGGTTGTTGTGCAGTTCCTCGCCGCCGATCAGCAGGCCCCAGGGGATGAGATTGGTGCTGGCGTCCTCGCAGGCGAAGTTGCGGTAACCCCACCAGTGTCCCAGGCCGTTGATGACGCCAGCCGCCCAGAAGGGAATCCAGAGCGCCTGCGCGGCGAAAATGGCGATGCCGGGACCGACGCCGAACAGGAGGGTGTCCACGATGGCCATCAGCACCAGTCCGAGGCCGTTGTGAGGGGTGTAGAGATGGCGCTCCAGCCAGTCGTCCGGCGTGCGCTTGCCGTATTTCTCCAGGGTATCTCCCCGGGCCGCTTCCCGCCGGTACAACCCCACGCCGCCCCATAGCACGCGATGGATGCCCGCCACCTGCGGGCTGTGGGGATCGGCGGCGGTTTCGCACTTGGCGTGATGCTTGCGGTGCACCGCCACCCATTCACGGGTCACCATGCCGGTGGTGAGCCACAGCCAGAAGCGGAAGAAATGGCTCGCGGCAGGGTGCAGTTCCAGGGCCCGATGGGCTTGGTGCCGGTGGAGGAAAATGGTGACCGCGGCGATGGTGACGTGGGTCAGGGCCAGGGTGGCGAGGAGATATCCCCACCAAGGGAGTGCGATCAGTCCGGCGAACATGGGGAATTCCTTCGTTAATACCAGACTAAAATTGTACGCTATTATCCGCCGCCAGCAAGCAATGTTCTCGCCGCCGGATTATTGGGCGTCTTCGCTCTCGAAGTTCTGTTCGCCGAGAATGGCCACTTCCTCGGGAATCGGGCCGACGATGCGCACCTCGCGCTGGGGAAAGGGAATTTCGATGCCTGCTTGCTGGAAGCTGCGCCAGATGGCGAGATTGATTTCCGAGCGGAGATTGAGCTGGCCCTCCTCGGGATCGTTGATCCAGAGCCCTAGTTCCAGGTCGATGCCGTTGTCGCCGAAGCCCTTGAGGTAAGCGCGGGGCGCGGGGTCCTTGATGACCCGCTCATGGCCGGCGGCGGCTTCTTCCATGAGGCGCATCGCGTCCTCCACCGGGGAATCGTAGCTAACCTGCACCGGGATGCCCACCCGTATCTCGTGATTGGTGTAGGAGTGATTGATCACGGTAGACGTGATCAGGGCTTCGTTGGGGATGATCGCCTCGGTGCCGTCCATGCTTTTCAGCACCGTGTAGCGGGCGGTGATGCCGGTGATATTGCCGTAGCGGCTGTCCACCGTCACCAGGTCGCCGATGCGGATGGAGCGGTCGAGGAGGATGATGAAGCCGGAAACGTAATTGCTGGCGATCTTTTGCAGGCCGAAGCCGAGGCCCACCCCCAGGGCGCCGCCGAACACCGACAGGAGGGTGAGGTCGATGCCCGCCGAGGAGAGGGCGACCATCACGCCGACGAAAATCAGCAGCGCGCGGACGAACTTGGCCGTCACCACCCGCAGGTTCATGTCCAGCTTGTCGGCTTTCATGATGCGCCGTTCCGCCTCGCCGCCCAGCCAGAGAGCGACCACCAGGCTGACGGCGATGGTCAGAATGGCCTCCAGGAACATCAGCAGGGAAACCCGCTGCTTGCCGAGATGGATGCTGAAATCGTCCAACCCCTCGATGATTCCTGGCAACAGGCCGGACAGGTGCAGCGCCAGCCCGACCCAGATCACCGCCGCGATGGAACGCTCCCAGACGGAGAGCCAGCTTTTGGGACCGAAGACGTGGCGCAGGATGTAAACGGTGATGCGGACCAGGGCGAGGGAGAGCAGGAGTGACATGGCCAAGTGCAGAAGCGCCTGGTGATGGCTGTTTCCGGCCAATTCTTTGAGCGCGACGCTGCCGACGACCAGCATGGCGAGGGCCACGAGGGGGAAAATCAGCCGGGTGGCGCCGCCCACGCCCACTTTCCATGCCCCTTCGGATCCGCGGATGCGCTCCTTGAGCAGGCCGCGAGCCAGAAAGGCGGCCAGCAGGCTCACCGCCAGAATGCCCGCTTGCCAGAGGAGGAAGGGGCTGTCGAGGTCGTCGAAGAGAGCGGCGATGGAATTCTTCATGGCGGGAGCGGGTAATCGTTGCCGCTTATTCTAGCATTAGCGCCGATAGGGGCGGGAATGTCCGCGATGGCGCTTCCAGTTGGCCAGATAGGCGTTGGCCAGCGCCTCGTTGCCGCGAAGGATGAGCACGTTTTCGGCGTTGTTGTGCTGGGCGCCGTAGGTGAAATTGAAACTGCCGGTGACGACCGCGTTATTGGGGGTGCCGGCGTCGATCACCATCACCTTGTTGTGGGCGGCCACGTGCCGGGAGTCGATGTACACCGGGACGCCGGCGGCGGCGATCTCGCCGATCCGGTTGCGTTCGATTTTCTGCGTCTGCTCCTCGTCGGCAATCAGCTGCACGTCTATCCCCCTCTCCTTGGCGGCGATCAGGGCGGCGGAAATCTCCCTGCTGGTAAAACTGAATGCCTGCACCAGAACCTGCTTGCGGGCTTCATCCAGGGCCTTCACGATCATTCCCGTGGCGTCGTCTTCCGGCGTAAAGGCCAGCTGGAGAGTGCCCGTGGCCGGCAGGGTCTTGGGCTTGGCGAAGGAAGGCGGCTCGAAAGCGTGGGCGTTGCCCAGCAGCAGAGAGCAAAAAAGAAACGGAACGAGGCGGAACCAGAGACCCTGCATGATATCGAAAACTCCTGAGGCGAAGTCCCCGCGACACGGGAGGGGACAATTG
>JAJZVC010000078.1 GCA_021845865.1 Pseudomonadota bacterium
GGTCGGGCAGGTTGGTCACCACCAGCAACACCTTTTCCATCGGTACCCCATGTATCAATTCCTGATTCTGACGATTCTACTCGCTTTCCCGGTGCTGGAATTCACCCTGCTGTGGAAGCTGGCCGCCGTCCTCGGCGGTTGGCTGCTGCTGTGGCTGATCGCCAGCGCCATCGCCGGCGTCGCCCTGCTGCGCCAGACGCCCCAGGCCTTCGCTGCCGGCCTGCTGCAAGCCACGCTCCAAGGCGCGTCCCCCCTGCGGGCGCTGCTCTCCGGCGGCGCCACCTTTCTTGCCGGCATCCTGCTGATCTTCCCCGGCGTTATCAGCGACTTCCTCGCCCTGCCCCTGTTGATTTTCGCCCTGGCCCACCGCAAGCCCCCGCCCCCTCCTTCGGATGGAGTGATCGAGGGGGAATTCCGCCGCGAGGAGTAAGCGCCTAGGTGGTTGCGGGAAGCGGTTTGCGCTATCATCGTTGCGTAATCAATCTGCTGGAGCTCGACATCACATGGCACGCATGGTCAATTGCATCAAGCTGGGACGCGAGGCCGAAGGCCTGGACTTCCCCCCCTACCCCGGCGAACTGGGCAAGAAAATCCTCGACAATGTCTCCAAGGAGGCCTGGCAGGTTTGGCTGCGCTACCAGACCATGCTGATCAACGAAAACCGCCTCAACCTCGCCGATCCCAACGCCCGCAAATACCTGATGACCCAGGCCGAAGCCTACTTCTTCGGCAGCGGCGCCGACCAGGTCGGCGGCTACGTCCCGCCCAAGCAGTAATCCCGGAGCGGCCCGCCGCCCAGGCGGGCCACCCCTTCCACCTTGCCGGCTGACCACGCATGACGGACCTTTTCTCGCCCCAGTACTACATCAATCGCGAACTGAGCCTGCTGCAATTCAACGCCCGGGTTTTCGAGCAGGCCGTCGATGCTTCCAATCCCTTGCTGGAGCGGCTGAAGTTCCTCTGCATCGTCAGCAGCAACATGGACGAATTCTTCGAGGTGCGGGTCGCTTCCCTGAAAGAGCAAATCCGCTTCAACGCCCCCACCACCGGCCCCGAGGGCCTGACCCCGCGCCAGGCCTTCGAGATGGTGAGCGCGGAAGCCCACCGCCTGGTGGAGCGCCAATACCAGCTCTTCAACGACACCCTGCTGCCGGAACTGGCCGAGCAGGGCATCCGCTTCCTCCGCCGCAGCCAGTGGACCGACGCCCAGCGCGCGTGGATCAAGGACTTCTTTACCCGGGAACTGGAGCCGGTGCTGACCCCCATCGGTCTCGATCCGGCCCACCCCTTCCCGCGCATCCTCAACAAGAGCCTTAACTTCGCCGTGGAACTGGAAGGCAAGGACGCCTTCGGCCGCAACTCCGGCACCGCCGTGGTCCAGGCCCCCCGCTCCCTGCCCCGGGTGATCCGCCTGCCGAAGGAAGTGGCGGAAAGCGCATACGATTTCGTCTTCCTCTCCTCCATCCTCCACGCCCACGTGGGCGAACTGTTCGCCGGCATGCAGGTGCGGGGCTGCTACCAGTTCCGCGTCACCCGCAACAGCGACCTGTTCGTGGACGAGGAGGAAATCTCCAACCTGCGCACCGCCCTTCAGGGGGAACTGCCCCAGCGCAACTACGGCGACGGCGTGCGCCTGGAGGTGGCGGAAAACTGCTCCCAGGAAATGGCCGACTTTCTTCTGGAGCAGTTCGGCCTCGAACAGGCCGACCTGTATCGGGTGGAGGGCCCGGTGAACCTGGTGCGCCTGATGCAGGTGCCCGACTGGGTGGACCGCCCCGACCTCAAGTTCAAGCCCTTCACGCCCGGCCTGCCGGAGAGCCTGAAGAAGGAAAACGACTACTTCCAGCGCATCCGCAAGGGCGACATCCTGCTCCACCACCCCTACCAGAGCTTCAACCCGGTGGTGGAATTCATCGAGCAGGCCGCCAGCGACCCCAACGTCCTGGCCATCAAGCAGACGGTGTATCGCACCAGCTCCGACTCCGCCCTGATGCAGGCCCTCATCACCGCCGCCCGCAACGGCAAGGAAGTCACCGCGGTGGTGGAACTGCTGGCCCGCTTCGACGAGGAGGCCAACATCAACTGGGCGGCGAAGCTGGAAGAAGCCGGCGCCCACGTGGTTTACGGCGTGGTGGGCTACAAGACCCACGCCAAGATGGCCCTGGTGGTGCGGCGCGAGGAAGGCGGCATCCGCCGCTACGTTCACCTCGGCACCGGCAACTACCATCCCCGCACCGCCCGCCTCTACACCGATTTCGGCCTCATGACCTGCCACGAGGAACTCTGCGCCGACGTGGCGGAAGTCTTCCTCCAGCTTACCGGCCTGGGCAAGGCGGGGGAACTGAAGCACCTGTGGCAGTCCCCCTTCACCCTCCACCCCAACCTGGTCAAGGCCATCCAGCGGGAGATGGAGCACGCCCGCGCGGGCAAGAAGGCGCTCATCATCGCCAAGATGAACTCCCTCCTCGAACCCCAGATCATCCACGCCCTCTACGAGGCTTCCTGCGCCGGGGTGAAAATCGACCTCATCGTGCGCGGGGTCTGCTCCCTGCGCCCCGGAATTCCGGGGGTTTCGGAGAATATCCGCGTTCGTTCCATCGTCGGCCGCTTCCTGGAGCATTCCCGCGTGTTCTATTTCTGGGACGACGGCGAGGAGCCCCTGTACCTCGCCAGCGCCGACTGGATGAGCCGCAACTTCTTCCGCCGCATCGAAACCTGCTTCCCGGTCCTGGACCCGAAGCTGAAGAAGCGGGTGGTCCGCGAAGGACTGCAGCCCTTCCTCAAGGACAATGGCCAGGCCTGGCTGATGGATGCCGAGGGCCGCTACCACCGCGCCAAGCCGGGCCGCGCCAAGCCCTACGCCGCTCAGGGCGCCCTGCTGGAACAGCTGGCGAAATAACCGCCGTCATCAATCCGTCATCGGGAACGATTATCCTCCGCCCCTCTCCAAGGGAGCATCATGGAATCCTGCGCCACCCAATCAGACCGTGACTACGATGTCATTCACGAGGCCATCGTCGGCGCCTTCGGCCTGCCGCCGGGCAAGCTCGCCGTCAGCGTCCGCGGCGACCCGACCCTGCGCGAAACCGTCCCCCTGCGCCCCCGTCACGAAAGCCGCATCGACAAGCGCGCCACCGAAGCGCTGGAAGCCTGCGAATGGCTGCTGCGCAAGACCGGCTGCTACGGCATCTACATCGGCTTCAACAGCAGCGAAGTGCGCACCGAATCGGTGTTCAACCCCTTCAACTACGAAATCCACGACGCCGAGGCCCTCCTCGGCGACGGCTACCTGGAACGCCATTTCGTCCGCGTCCCCTACCAGGAAAAAATGCGCATCATCCGCCGGGTGAAGAACGTGGTGCAGAAAGGCCCCCTGCGCCAATACCTGCCGCCCCACTGGCAGGATCTGATGGACCGGCAGCGGGAAGCGTGGCGGCCCCTGGCCAAGCAGCAGATCAAGGACATCATCCACTCCTTCAACCGCCTGCGGGAAATCGACGGCTACTACCTGCGCAACGCCGCCATCTCCCTCTCCCAGGGACTGGTGCGGGCTTCCTTCAACTGCGACGGGACCTACATCGTGGACGCGGAATACTTCCCGCGCTTCGTGGAAGAAAATACCCCCTGAATCCGATGGATTCAGGGGGTATTTCAGTGAAAGTCAACTTGCGCAGCAAGTTATGCTGGAACTAAAACACGCCATAGGCCCCCGCGGAATCCATGGGGTGTTTCGGCGCAGACTCGCATTCGCCGCAGGCGAATGCGAGGTCGAAGCCAAAACACGCCCGAATGCGCCGGCATTCGAGTTATTGCAGGCGCGTTATTCCCCCGCCACCTTGAACCCCAGGCCCACGGTCTTCCATTCCTTCGCCTCGGCGGCGAGCATGGTTTCCATCAGCAGGTTCTGCTCCAGCCATGCCTTGTCCAACCTCAAAACGAAACCCTTGCCGCTCCAGCGCAACTTGAAACGGGGCAGGCGGACATCGCTGCGGTTGCGGTAGAAGAGGATCGCCAGACGCAGGGCCAGGACCATGGCCCAGTCGGCAAGGTCGTTCACCTGAGCGGCGATCTTGCCCAGGGAATGGCGCTGGGCGTGAACCAGCATGCCGAGGCGCGCCTGATCGGCGCGGGAGAAGCCGGG
>JAJZVC010000046.1 GCA_021845865.1 Pseudomonadota bacterium
CTCCCTGAACGTGGCCCTGCGCCAGATGCTCGACCTCTACGTCTGCCTGCGCCCGGTGCGCTGGTACACCGGCGTCCCCAGCCCGGTGAAGGCGCCGGAAAAGGTGGACATGGTCATCTTCCGCGAGAACACCGAGGACATCTACGCCGGCGTGGAATGGGAAGTGGGCAGCGCCGAGGTGAAGAAGGTGATCGAGTTCCTGCAGCAGGAAATGGGGGTGAAGAAGATTCGCTTCCCCGACACCTCCGCCATCGGCATCAAGCCCGTGTCCGTGGAAGGCTCCGAGCGCCTGATCCGCAAGGCCATCCAGTACGCCATCGACAACAAGCGCAAGTCCGTGACCCTGGTGCACAAGGGCAACATCATGAAGTTCACCGAAGGGGGCTTCAAGAAGTGGGGCTACGAGCTGGCGGCCAAGGAATTCGGCGCCGAGCCCATCGACGGCGGTCCATGGATGAAACTGCCCAGCGGCATCGTCATCAAGGACGTGATCGCCGACGCCTTCCTCCAGCAGATTCTGCTGCGCCCCGACGAATACGACGTGGTGGCCACCCTCAACCTCAACGGCGACTACATCTCCGACGCCCTGGCGGCGGAAGTGGGCGGCATCGGCATCGCCCCCGGCGCTAACCTGTCCGACTCCATCGCCATGTTCGAGGCCACCCACGGCACCGCCCCCAAGTACGCCGGCCAGGACTACGTGAACCCCGGCTCCATCATCCTCTCCGCCGAAATGATGCTGCGCCACATGGGCTGGCTGGAAGCCGCCGATCGGGTGGTGAAGGGCATGGAAGGCGCCATCGCCTCCAAGCAGGTGACCTACGACTTCGCCCGCCTGATGGACGGCGCGACGCAAGTGTCCTGCTCCGCCTTCGGCCAGGGGATCATCGACCACATGTAAGCCGGTTGGTTGATGCGACAAAAGGCCGGGATGTCAGTCCCGGCTTTTTTATTGCTGGGGAGGGATTGGTGGAGCTAGATGGGTTCGTTATTTGAGAACCGTGGTCTGTCCCCTATTACGATGTCAGACCTTGCCAGCTACATGTCAGACAGCGACATCTCATCAGAATTGCCGTTTTCGTCTTCATCGTCATCGCTATAGTTGAACTCCACTTTGCTTTGAACGACGATTTCCTCCATCACCATTTGCAGTTGGTTCGATTTCACAACCGTATCGAATGCGGCGACGAGGTCCGTGACGTTAATGATTTCCTCAACGGCATCCATGTATGAATCAACAACGGTTTCTATCTTGTACTTGGCAACGGCTTGAGAACGAATGGCGGAGCGAATTTGGTCGGCAGTTTCGTCAGATTTGACGACGAACGTTATTGGGAACCGCTGAACTTTATCTATGTCCAGGAAATACTTGTTGACATCGACGGTCTCGGTAACCTGAAAGAAGCGGCCAAGGGGTTTCATGACGAAATCGATGCCGCCATCGTTTGCATTGGTTCGCCCAGTCTTGTAGAGAATGAGAAATTCTTCGGCAACCGTGTCCTTGGTTTCGCCAATCCATACCGTTTCCTGTCCGTACTTGGCCTTTAGAACCGCATAACTGACGATCTCGAAGATACGAGCGTCAACATTCGGCTTCAATTGTTGGACAACAAAATCGATGGCCTTGGTAGGGGCGCTCTTTCCAAGCTCTGCAATTTGGCGACACGCATCAAGAAATCCTTCGAAGGCGGCTTTCTTTGTGGCGACGTAAGCATCGATGATGTCGATAATTGCATGCGCGATGTTGTAGGCGTGTTCCTTTCCATCTTTGCGGCGAAGAGTAACCTGTAGCAGGTCTTCCTGAATCCAGTATCTCTGTGTTTCCACGTCGCGGACGATGGGCGGTTTCCCAACGGTCGGATAGAATTTCTTGAACTCATCGTTCAGGCGTGAGTTGAGAGCGTGGTTTTGTAGCTTCGCTCCGAACGGAAGCTCTCTTTGCCGTTTGAATAAATCGGAAAAACGAGCACCCTGATACTTGGCGTAAGGAATAGCGGCCTTGCCGTCGGCAAAGCCGTTCTTTATGTAATCCTCAACCACGACGTACAGGGCATAGTGATTGGCAAAAGCCCCGCGTGCCTTTGAGCCACGGTTTGCCGCCTTGGTCTTGTTGTTTAGGTAGCCGAGAATTGGGCTTGCCTGAAAGATTTCCTCAGCGTATTCGCCAAAATGGCGTCGAAGTACCTCAACGATAGTTGCCGTGAACGAATGTTGAGCAATTTCAAACTTGGGCATCGAAAAGGCCTGTCTGTTTTTCGTCTATGGCCCCACCGCGAACGCCGTTGCCATTCTTGCGCACATAGGTCTTATCGAGCGCGCGCAGTTGTTCGCCATTGAAGTGACTGGCTATGCCCAGACGTCGCAGTCCAATTTTTACGTAGTCGGGTTGTAGTTCGATGCCGATTGAGCGACGGCCAAGTTGTTGTGCGACATGACATGTCGTGAACGTACCGCCAAACGGATCAAGGATGAGATCATTTGGGTTGGTGCTAGCCTTGATGATCCTTTCCAAGAGAGCCTCAGGTTTCTGGCTGGGGTGATTTTCGTATTCGGGCATTCGGTAGCGAACCCGCGGTATGTACCAAGTGTTGCCGGGGATCTTGGTTGTCTTGTAGGGCGTCGGAATTTCCTTGCGATAGTCGATTAGCTTCCTTACTGCACCAGTCTTTGCTTCAACCTCTATATCATCGGCATTAAACGTGTACGCCTTTGCGTCTTTAACGCAAAAGAGGATGGGTTCGTAAAGCGACCCAAAATACTTTTTAGCCTGTACGCCTGAACTGTCGTAGTGCCAGACGATCCGAGAGAGGATGGTCATGCGCTCGCGAAGCCATAGGTCCAGATATGGCATGGCTTGTGTGCTGGTCATTACATAGAGACTTCCCGTTGGCTTTAGCTTCCGAATACAGAGGTCAAGCCAGCGGTAGCACCACTCAGCGTAGTCTTTGTCGGATGGCCAAGAATCTTTAAATTCGCCAAATTTCTTGCCGATGTTGTAAGGAGGGTCTGCGAATACCAAATCCACCGATGCGTCAGGTATGTCTTGCAACGCACCCAAGCAATCGCCGTGGTAGATGGTGGAGTCTGCCCCTGAATATTTCTCGAAGTTGTACATGTGCTGTGTCGATGTCCGGGAAGCCAAGTGCTAGTTTACCCGTCGAACGCTAAGCTTTCGAGGCCCATGGGAGGAAAGCGGAAAGGCGCTATTATCCCACTGGGATTAAAAGATTTTCCTTGAAATTCGGCAAGTGTTTTCCGCTCAACACGCTAAGCGGGCGCTTACGGCCAGCCTGAAACCCCGATTTGCCCGGAACGGAAAGCCGTCCCGCTGCCCGGAGGGACTAGAGGAAGCGGTCCAGCAGCTTGCGGCTGTGCCGGTCCAGGGCCTGGAGGTCGCGGATGAGGAAGTTGATGCCGTGGCTGTCGGCGATGAGCAGGGTACCGGCGGCCAGGCGGCGGATGTCCTCCTCCCCCTTCAGCACCAGGCGGGTGTCGCCCCGGTCCGTTTCCACTTCCCAGGCGCTGGGGGTGGCGAAGCTGGAGACGTGCTTGATGCGGCGGATTTCCGGCATGAACTCCCGGCCCGCCAATTCTTCTTCGATGAGCCGGCGGGCCTCCTCCGGCAGGTTGGCGAGGCGGTCGATCCAGGCCAGTTCGTGGCCGTCGGCGCTCATCAGGGCGATGCCCTGTTCCGGCGCGGCGATGGGGAAGGCCCGCACCGGCGTCACGCCGGGGTGGGCGACGCCGTCGGCGCCGTGAAAGACCAGCTTGCCGAAGGCGTCGCGGCTCAGTTGAAAGTCCGTGGTCTTAGCCATGCTTCGCTCCTCCTCCGGCCTGGCCGCTCCAGTCCTTGTCTTCCATTTCGGTGTCGACGTTGCGCGCCTGGGCCTGGTAGAGGCGGTAGTAGGCGCCTTCCTTGGCCATCAGCTGGTCGTGGTTGCCCACCTCGACGATCTGGCCCCGGTCCATCACCACCAGCCGGTCGGCCCGGCGCAGGGTGGAGAGGCGGTGGGCGATGGCGATGGTGGTGCGGCCCTGCACCAGGTTGTCCAGGGCCTTTTGGATTTCCTTCTCGGTGGTGGAGTCCACCGAGGAGGTGGCCTCGTCGAGAATCAGGATGCGCGGGTCGATGAGCAGGGCGCGGGCGATGGAGATGCGCTGGCGCTCGCCGCCGGACAGCCCCTGGCCCCGTTCGCCGACCAGGGAGTCATAGCCGTGGGGCAGGCGAAGGATGAACTCGTGGGCGTGGGCGGCCCGGGCGGCGGCGATGATTTCCTCCCGGCTGGCGTCGGGCTTGCCGTAGGCGATGTTCTCGGCGATGGTGCCGAAGAAGAGGAAGGGTTCCTGCAGCACCAGGCCGATGTGGCGCCGGTAGTCGGACACGGCCAGGGAGCGGATGTCCACGCCGTCCACCCGGATGGCGCCCTCGCTGAGATCGTAGAAGCGGCAGATGAGGTTGACCAGGGTGCTCTTGCCCGAGCCGCTGTGCCCCACCAGGCCGATCATCTCGCCGGGGGCGATGTCCAGGTCCACGTTGCGGATGACGGCGCGGTTGCCGTAGCGGAAGCCGGCGTTGCGGATTTCGATCCGCCCGTCCACTTTTTCCAGGGGCACCGGCTTGGCGGGGTCGGGAACGCTGGAGACGTGGTCGAGGATGTCGAAAATCCGCTTCGCCCCCGCGGCGGCCTTCTGGGTCACCGAGACGATGCGGCTCATGGAGTCGAGGCGGGTGTAGAAGCGGCTGATGTAGGCGAGGAAGGCGGTGAGCACGCCGACGGTGATTTGGTCCCGGGATACCTGCCAGATGCCGAAGGCCCACACCACCAGCAGGCCCACCTCGGTGAGGAGGGAGACGGTGGGGGAGAAGAGGGACCAGGTCTTGTTGAGTCGGTCGTTGACGGCCAGGTTGTGGCGGTTGGCGGCGCGGAAGCGGTCCGCCTCCCGCTTTTCCTGGGCGAAGGCCTTCACCACGCGGATGCCGGGAATGGTGTCGGCCAGGACGTTGGTCACCTCCGACCACACCCGGTCGATCTTTTCGAAGCCGGTGCGCAGCCGGTCCCGCACCACGTGGATCATCCAGGCGATGAAGGGCAGGGGCAGCAGGGTCACCAGGGCCAGCCAGGGGTTGATGGAGAACAGGATCGCCGCCGTCATGGCGATCATCAGCACGTCGGTGGCGAAGTCCAGCAGGTGGAGGGAGAGGAAGACGTTGATGCGGTCGGTTTCCGAGCCGATGCGCGCCATCAGGTCGCCAGTGCGCTTGCCGCCGAAGTATTCCAGGGACAGGCGCAGCAGGTGCTCGTAGGTGGTGGTGCGCAGGTCGGCGCCGATGCGCTCGCTGACCAGGGCCAGGATGTAGGTGCGGGCCCAGCCCAGCCCCCAGGCCAGCAGGGCGGAGGCCAGCAGTCCGCCGAGGAGCAGGGTCACCAGGCCGACGTCGATGGGAGTGCCGCTCTGGTAGGGAATCAGCACCTTGTCCATCAGGGGCATGGTCAGGTAGGGGGGCACCAGGGTGGCGGCGGTGGAGGCCAGGGTCAGCAGGAAGCCCGCCAGGAGCGGTTTGTTGTAAGGCTTGGCGAAGCGCCAGAGGCGGAACAGGGTCCAGGTGGACGGCGGGGTATGGATTTCCCGGGCGCAGACGGGGCATTCTTCCTGGTCGGGTTCCAGGGGGGCCTTGCACTGAGGGCACGCGGCGTCCGTTTCCTTGACCGCCGGCTGGCCGCTGAGGCGGCTTTCGAGCTGCTGCTCGAAGGCATCGATCAGCCGCAGGGCGGCGACATTCTGTCCCAGGGTGTAGCGCCAGGCGGCCAAGCGGCAGGTGGCGTCATGCAGCTCCAGGGTGCCCACGCCGGCGTGGTCGTGGTGGTGGAGGGCCAGGCCCGGGCGATAGTCCCATGCCTGCCAGGCCGCGTCGGCGCCGGTTTTGGCCAGCAGGCGCCGGTCGGTGACCGCCACCAGGCCGGGGGAAAAGCGGAGCTGCTTGTCCAGGTCCACTTCCAGCCACCCCAGGAGCGTTTCGCCGCTTGCCAGTTGCCGCGTCAGTTCGTCGCGCCAGGGTTGCGGGAGGGCGGGGTGGGGGTCGGTTTTCATCGCAAGCGGCGTTATTTTCGGTGTCGGTCGGGTTTTCCGCGCCGGACGGCAGCGGAATGTAATAAATTATACATCGGCCCCTGGTTTGCGGCGGCGGAATTCCCGCGGGGGTGGGCTTGGGTTCGTTGCCGCCGTGCCGTACAATTTCTTACGGGAATCTTACTTTTCGGTAAACCGGGAGCCCTTTGCCGCGTTAACAGTACTTTGAGCGCGAATTCCGTTGCGGCCGCCTTTTTTGCCCTGACATTGGATATGGAAAATAAAGACATAAAGTTCATCAAGATCTTACCGTTGAAAGGGCCGAATATCTGGACGTACCGGCCGGTGCTGGAGGCCTGGATCGACATCGGCGCCCTGGAGGACTATCCCTCCAACACCATCCCCGGCTTTTACCAACGCCTCTCCTCCTGGCTCCCCTCCCTGGTCGAGCACCGCTGCAGCTACGGCGAGCGGGGAGGCTTCCTGCGCCGGGTGGAGGAAGGCACCTGGCCGGGCCATATCCTGGAGCACGTCACCCTGGAGCTGCAGAACCTGGCGGGCATGCAGGCCGGGTTCGGCAAGGCGCGGGAGACCTCCGAGCGCGGCGTGTACAAGGTCGTGGTGCGCTCCCGCAACGAGTGCGTGAGCCGCGCCGCTCTCCATGCCGCCCGGGACCTGGTGATGGCGGCGATCAAAAATAAACCTTTCGACGTGCCGGCCGCGGTGGCGCAACTGCGTGCCCTGGTGGATTCCCACTGCCTCGGCCCCAGCACGGCGTGCATCGTCGAAGCGGCCACGGAGCGGGGCATTCCCTCGGCGCGCCTGAACGACGGCAACCTGGTGCAGCTGGGCTACGGCGCCCGCCAGCGCCGCATCTGGACGGCGGAGACCGACCGCACCAGCGCCATCGCCGAGGGGATCGCCGGGGACAAGGACCTGACCAAGACCCTGTTGGGTGCCTGCGGCGTGCCGACCCCGGGCGGCCGGATGGTGGACAGTCCCGAGGACGCCTGGGAAGCGGCCGAGGACATCGGCGTGCCGGTGGTGGTCAAGCCCTACGACGCCAACCATGGCCGCGGCGTGTTCACCGACCTGAATACCGAGGAGGAAGTGAAGCGGGCCTACGCGGCCGCCCTGGAGGAGGGCAGCGGGGTGATGGTGGAGCGCTTCATCCGGGGCGACGCCCACCGCCTGCTGGTGGTGGGCGGCCGCATGGTGGCGGCCACCAAGGGCAAGACCCTGACGGTGACCGGCGACGGCCAGTCCACCGTCCTGGCGCTGATCGAGAGCCAGATCAACAGCGACCCCCGCTGCGGCGTCGAGGAGGAATTTCCCCTCGAGCCCCTGGTGCTGGACAAGGAGCCCATCGCCCGCCTGGAACTGGAGCGCCAGGGTTTCACCGCCCAGTCCGTGCCCCCCGCCGGCCAGGTGGTGCTGGTCAAGCGCCAGGGGGACCTGGCCTATGACGTCACCGACGGCGTGCATCCCGCCGTCGCCGCCACGGCCGCCCTCGCGGCGCGGGTGGTGGGCCTCGACATCGCGGGCATCGACATGGTGGCGGAGGATATCTCCCGTCCCTTGGAAGAACAGGGCGGGGCCGTGGTCGAGGTCAATGCCGGCCCCGGTCTGCTGATGCACCTCAAGCCGGCGGAAGGCCGGCCCCGCCCCGTTGGCAAGGCTATCGCCGACAGCCTGTTTCCCGAGGGGGACAGCGGCCGCATTCCCGTCGTCGGCGTCGCCGGTTCCCACGGCAAGACCGCCACGGCACGGCTCGTGGCCTATCTGCTCAAGCTCAGCGGCAAGCAGGTGGGGCTGGCGTGCAGCGACGGCCTCTACCTGGGGCAGCGGCAGGTGGAGAAGGGAGACCGCACCCATTGGGCGGCGGCGCACAAGATACTGCTCAACCGCACCGTCGAGGCGGCGGTGTTCGAGAACGGCAACGCCGTCATCCTCGGCGAGGGGCTGGCCTACGACCGCTGCCAGGTGGGCATCGTCACCAACATCGACCCCGCCAGCCTGCTGCCCGAGTTCTACGTCAACGACCCCGAGCAGCTGTACTCCGTCGTGCGCACCCAGGTCGACGTGGTGCTGCGGGACGGCGCCGCCGTGCTCAACGCCGAGGACGGAACGGTGGCCAGGATGGCCGACCTGTGCGACGGCGACGTGGTCTTTTTCGGCCGCGACGGCAACCATCCGGTGATTGCCGCCCACAGCGCCCAGGGCAAGCGGGCGGTCTTCGTCCGCGACGGCCGGGTGGTCCTGGCGGGCGGCGGGGAGGAAACGCCCCTGGCCATGCTGGAGGCGATTCCCCTCACCGCCCCCGGACAGCCGGACGGCCAGGTGGAAAGCGTGCTGGCGGCCACCGGGGCGGCCTGGGCGCTGGGGCTGTCCCCCGATCTGATCCGTGCCGGACTCGAGAGTTTTGACGCCATGCCGGCAGCGGTGCCGGCCTAACCCTATTCAGGAACCGTACTACATGGAAGTTTCACGCATCCGGGCGCTGCGCGGCCCCAACCTGTGGAGCCGTCACACGGCGATCGAGGCCATCGTTTCCTGCGCCGAAGCGGAACGCTCGATGGATGGCATGCCTGGCTTCGAGGACCGGCTGCGGGCCCGTTTCCCCGATATCGGCGCCCTGCGGCCCATCGGCTACGACGGCGAGCTGTCGGTGGCCCATGCCCTGGCTTTCGCCGCCTTGGGGCTGCAGGCCCAGGCCGGCTGCCCGGTGACCTTCACCCGCGCGGCGCAGACGGTGGAAACCGGCGTCTTTCAGGTGGTGGTCGAGTACACCGAGGAGGCGGTGGGCAGGCTGGCCTTCGAACTGGCCCAAACCCTGTGCCGCGCGGCGGAGGCGGACGAGCCCTTCGATCTGGCGGATGCCCTGGCGCGCCTGCGGGAGCTGGACGAGGACGTGCGCCTCGGGCCCAGTACCGGCGCCATCGTCCAGGCGGCCCAGGCGCGGGGCATTCCGGTCCGGCGTCTGACGGAGGGCAGCCTGGTGCAGTTCGGCTGGGGCAGCAAACAGCGCCGCATCCAGGCGGCGGAAACCGATGCCACCAGCGCCATCGCCGAATCCATCGCCCAGGACAAGGACCTCACCAAGATGCTGCTGGAGGCGGCGGGGGTGCCGGTGCCCGTGGGCCGGCCGGCGTCGGACGCGGAGGAAGGCTGGACGGTCGCTTGCGAAATCGGCTTGCCGGTGGTGGTCAAGCCCCAGGACGGCAACCAGGGCAAGGGGGTGACCGTCAACATCCTCAGCCGCGAGCACTTCATGGCGGCCTTCGCCGCGGCGAAGGAGATCAGCGGCGACGTGCTGGTGGAACGCTTCATTCCCGGCCACGACCACCGTCTGCTGGTGGTGGGCAAGCAGCTTGTCGCCGCCGCCCGCCGGGAGCCGCCCCATGTGATCGGCGACGGCGTCCACAGCGTGCGGGAACTGGTGGACATGGTCAATGCCGACCCCCGCCGCGGCGAGGGCCATGCGACGACCCTGACGAAGATTCGCTTCGACGACATCGCCCTGGCTCGGCTTTCCGCCCAGGGCATGGACGCCGACTCGGTGCCTCCCGTGGGGGCGCGGGTGGTGCTGCGCAACAACGCCAACCTCAGCACCGGCGGCACCGCCACCGACGTCACCGACGACGTCCATCCCGAGCTGGCCGCGCGGGCGGTGGAGGCGGCCCAGATGATCGGCCTCGATATTTGCGGCGTGGACGTCGTCTGCGAAACCGTCCTCAAGCCCCTGGAGGAGCAAGGGGGCGGCGTGGTCGAGGTCAACGCCGCGCCCGGCCTGCGCATGCATTTGAATCCTTCCTTCGGCAAGGGGCGCGCGGTGGGCGAGGCCATCGTCTCCGCCATGTTCGCCGACGGCGGGGACGGACGCATTCCGGTGGTGGCGGTGGCGGGCACCAACGGCAAGACCACCACCGTGCGCCTGATCGCCCATTTCCTCACCCGCAACGGCCAGCGGGTCGGCATGACCAATTCCGACGGCGTGTACATCGAGGGCAAGCGCATCGACACCGGCGATTGCAGCGGCCCCAAGAGCGCGCGCAACGTCCTGATGCACCCCGACGTGGACGCGGCGGTGCTGGAAACCGCCCGCGGCGGCGTGCTGCGCGAAGGCCTGGCCTTCGACCGCTGCAACGTGGCGGTGGTGACCAATATCGGCATGGGCGACCACCTGGGGCTGAGCTATATCAGCACGGTGGAAGACCTGGCGGTGGTGAAGCGGGTCATCGTCCAGAACGTCGCGCCCAACGGCTCGGCCGTTCTCAACGCGGCGGACCCCATGGTGGTGAAGATGGCGGAGGCCTGTCCCGGGACGGTGATTTTCTTCGCCGCCGACCGCCACCACCCCGTGATGGCGACCCATCGCGCCCAGGGCAAGCGGGTGGTGTACGTCGACGGCGGCGCCATCGTGGCGGCCGAGGGCAGCGAGGAGCAGCGCTTTCCCCTGGCGCGGATTCCCCTTACCCGCGACGGCGCCATCGGCTTCCAGGTGGAGAACGCCATGGCGGCGACGGCGGCTGCCTGGGCCCTGGGCCTGGACTGGGACATCATTCGCGCCGGCCTCGCCACCTTCGTCAACGACGCGGCCACGGCGCCGGGACGCTTCAACGTTTTCGCCTATCGCGGCGCGACCCTCATCGCCGACTACGGCCACAACCCCGACGCCATCCTGGCCCTGGCGCGGGCCATCGAAAGCATGCCGGCCAAGCGGCGGCTGGTGGTCATCAGCGGCGCCGGGGACCGGCGCGACGAGGATATCCGTCAGCAGACCGAGATTCTCGGCGATGCCTTCGACGAGGTGGTCCTTTACCAGGATGCCTGCCAGCGGGGCCGGGCGGACGGCGAGGTGGTGGCCCTGCTGCGCCAGGGGCTGGCCGGCGCCAAGCGCGCCAAGGAGGTGACGGAGATTCAGGGCGAGTTCCTGGCCATCGACGCCGCCCTGGCCCGTCTCGAAGCGGGCGACCTGTGCCTGATCCTCATCGACCAGGTGGACGAGGCCCTGGCCCATATCGCCAAGCGGGTGGCCGAGGGCTGAGCGGCGCTCCCCCCGGGGGAGCTGCGGAAAAAGCCTGTTCCGCCAGCAGGATTCGGTATAATCCCAACGAATGTTGAATAACCTGCTGCGCAAGCTCTACAACATCAAAATCTGGCTTCGCCTGGTGGTCTCCATCTGGGTGATGCTGGTCATCGCCTGGAGTACCATGATTTACTGGGCCTCCTACGAGCAGCGCCGCACCGCCATCGAGCAGGCCCGGGATTTTTCCCTCAGCGTCCACCAGATGACCCTCGCCGGCCTGACGGGGATGATGATTACCGGCACCATTTCCCACCGTGCCGTGTTCCTGGAACAGATCGAGAAATCCAATAATATCCGCCATCTCGCCGTGGTGCGCGGCGATCCCGTGGTGCGCCAGTTCGGCCACGGGACGGCGTCGGAAACGCCTTCCGATGCCATCGAGCGGCAGGTGCTGGAAACCGGCAAGCCCTTCTTCCAAGTCCAGGACACCAAGGAAGGGGAGAGCCTGCGGGTGGTGATGCCCGCCGTCGCCCAAAGCAATTACCTGGGGAAGAATTGCCTCTCCTGCCATCACGTGGCGGAGGGGACCGTGCTGGGGGCGGTGAGCATGGAAATCTCCCTCGACAAGGTCAATGTCGCGGTGGGGCAGTTCGGCGGCAAGGTGCTGGTGGTGGCGATTCTCATCAGCGTTCCCCTGCTGCTGTTCATCTACGTCTTCATTTCCCGTTTCGTCACCGTTCCCTTGCGGGAGTTGACCAAGGGCCTGGACAAGATCGCCCTGGGCGAGAGCGACCTGTCCCAGCGCCTGACCATCCATGGCCGGGACGAAATCGGCCAGGCGTCGGCGGCCTTCAACCGGGTGATCGCCAAGGCGCGCAAGCTGCTCAACACGGAAAAACTGGCGGGGCTGGTGTTCGAGAACTCCCTGGAAAGCCTCATGGTGTGCGACGGCGCGGGGCGAATCCAGATGGTAAACAGGGCTTTCACCGACACCACTGGCTACACCCCGGAAGAGGTGATCGGCAAATCCCCCAGCATGTTGAGCTCCGGCAAGCACGACATGGCCTTCTATGCCAACTTCTGGTATTCCCTGCTGCGGGATGGCCGCTGGCAGGGGGAAATCTGGAACCGGCGCAAGAACGGCGAGATTTATCCCGAGCTGCTCAACATCAGCACGGTGACCAACAGCGAAGGGGATATCATCTATTTCGTGGCGGTGTTCAGCGACATCACCGAGCGCAAGCGCAACGAGGAGATCATCGCCTTCCAGGCTTTCCACGATGCGCTCACCGGCCTGCCCAACCGCACCCTGTTCAAGGACCGCCTGGAACAGGCCCTCAGCCTCGGGCGGCGGGACCAGGAGCGGAAAGTGGCGGTGATGCTCCTGGACCTGGACCGCTTCAAGATCATCAACGATACCCTGGGCCACAACGTGGGCGACCAGCTGCTGCAGGAGGTGGCTCACCGCCTCCGGGGCTGCCTGCGGGAATCCGATACCGTCGCCCGTCTCGGCGGCGACGAGTTCACCCTGCTGCTGCCCCAAATCGACAAGCCGGAGGACGCCGCCCTGGTGGCGGCGAAGATTCTCGAGGCGCTGCGCCAGCCCTTCCACCTGGGGGGGAAGGATTTGTTCGTCACCCCCAGCATCGGCATCAGCGTCTTTCCGGAGGACGGCGACGACGCCGACACCCTCATCAAGCGCGCGGACAGCGCCATGTATTACGTCAAGGAACGGGGCCGCGCCAATTTCTACCTCTACACCGACGAGCTGGAAACCCAGCCCACCCAACGTCTGGAGATGGAAAGCCAGCTTTACAGCGCCCTGGAGCGGCGGGAATTCATCGTCTATTACCAGCCCCAGCTCGACTTGGCCAGCGGCCAGGTCTACGGCGCCGAGGCCCTGATCCGTTGGCGCCATCCCATCATGGGGCTGGTGCCGCCGTCGGACTTCATTCCCCTGTCCGAGGAGACCGGGCTTATCGTCCCCATCGGCGCCTGGGTGCTGCAGACCGCCTGCATGCAGGCCAAGAACTGGATCAAGGGCGGCATGTCGCCGGACTTGCTGATCGCGGTCAACTTGTCGCCGCGCCAATTCCACCGCATCGACATCGTCAAGCTGGTGAAGGATGCCCTCGATTACAGCGGCCTGGAACCGAAGAACCTGGAACTGGAAATCACCGAAAGCCTGGCCATGCAGGACGTGGAGTATTCCGTGCGGACTCTCCACGCCCTGGCCGAGCTGGGCGTGCAGCTGGCCATCGACGATTTCGGCACCGGCTATTCCAGCCTGAACTACCTGAAGAAAATGCCGGTGAATACCCTCAAGATCGACCGCTCCTTCGTTCACGATATCACCATCGATCAGGACGACGCGGCCATCGTTTCGGCGGTGATCAGCATGGCGCACAGTCTCG
Source organism: Pseudomonadota bacterium (assembly GCA_021845865.1). GTDB lineage: Bacteria > Pseudomonadota > Gammaproteobacteria > Burkholderiales > UBA9220 > UBA2239. Next base: position 13,513 of record JAJZVC010000046.1, read on the forward strand.
GCTTGACGGTGATCGCCGAGGGGGTGGAAACCCCGGAGCAGTTGAACGTCCTGAAGGTGCTCGGCTGCGACCGGGTGCAGGGCTACCTCTTCAGCCGTCCCCTGCCGCCGGAGGAGGTGACGGATTTCCTCCGCGGCGGTCAGCATGATTCTTGACAGAACGGCAATACGTGTCTTTACTCACCTTAAGCTATGTCCTATAGTGAGAGAGACCGGGCTCTTGCCCGTTGATGAATGAAAGGATGGTTATGGACGTTTCCCAAGTAAGCTCGGCGGTTTCCGCGCTGCAGAACCAGAAAACCGGTGATGCCGTGGGTGTGAGCGTCCTTAAGAAAGCCTTGGAGAGCCAGTCTCAGGGAGCGCAGCAACTGATCAACAGTCTGCCTCAACCCCAGAAGCCGGCCGATCCGACGGCCACTTTGGGCAGGAACATCGACGTCAAGGCGTAGAAACGCGCGAACTGCGACAAACCCCGCGAAAGCGGGGTTTGTTTTTTGTGCCGCCGTCCTAGGGGAGAAACAGCCCCAGCAGGTCGTTGAGAAAATCCCGCCCCCGGCGGGTCGGGCGATAGCCGCCTTCCGTGGCCTCCAGCAGGCCGGCGGCGGCGGCCCGCGCCAGTTCCGCCGCGATCGTGCCGATCGCCAGCCCCGTCCGCTCTTCGAAGGCCGCCACGGTGAAACCGTCCGTGAGGCGCAGGCCGTTCATGAGAAACTCGAAGGGCAGGTCCCCGGCTTGGACGGTATGCTCCTGCTCCACCGCGTGCCCCGTGCCGGCCTTTTCCAGGTAAATGGCCGGCGAACGGTGGCGCGCCTGGCGCAGGATACGAGGCGCGGTGGCTGCCGGTTCATCGGCTTTGCCGCCACGCCCGTCCCCTTGCGGGGGAATGGTCAGTTTGCCGTGGGCGCCGGCGCCGATGCCGAGGTAGTCGCCGAACTGCCAGTAGTTGAGGTTGTGGCGGCATTCCTTGCCCGGGCGGGCATAGGCGGAAGTTTCGTAGTGGCGGTAGCCGGCATCCTCCAGGAATTCGGCGACGGCTTCCTGCATGGCGTAGGCGGTATCGTCGTCGGGGAGGGGAGGCGGCTGGCGGTGGAAGGCGGTGCCCGGCTCCAGGGTCAGGTGGTAGGCGGAGAGATGGTCGGGGGCGAAGCCCAGGGCGGTGGCGACGTCTGCCACGGCTTCTTTCGGCGCTTGCCGGGGCAGGGCGTAGATCAGGTCGAGGTTGAGGTTGTCGAAGCATTCCCGGGCGGATTCCACGGCCCGCCGGGCTTCTCGGTCGTCATGAATGCGGCCCAGGGCGGCGAGATGGCGCGGGTTGAAGCTCTGGATGCCGAGGGACAGGCGGTTGATCCCAGCTTCCCGGAAGCCGCGGAATTTTTCGGCTTCCACCGTGCCGGGATTGGCCTCCAGGGTGATTTCCGCGAAGGGGGCGAGGGGCAGGCGGGCACGCACTCCTTCCAGGATGGCGTCGATGCCCGAGGGGGAGAACAGGCTGGGGGTGCCGCCGCCGAAGAACACCGTCTGGACGCGCCGGCCCCAGATCAGCGGCAGGGATTGCTCCAGGTCCGCCATCAGGGCGGCGATGTAGTCTTGTTCCGGGAATCCCGTGGCGGCTTCGAAGGAGTTGAAGTCGCAGTAGGGGCACTTCCGCACGCACCAGGGGAGATGGACGTACAGGCTCAGGGGGGGCAATGCGGTCAGCACAGGTGCTAGGCAGCGCCCCGCTTCAGCTTTTCCACCAGCTGGGCCAGGGCCTTGCCCCGGTGGCTGATGCCGTTTTTCACGTCCATGGGGAGTTCGGCGCCGGTCTTGCCGTATTCGGGCACGAGAAAATAGGGGTCGTAGCCGAAGCCGCCGTCGCCCCGCGGAGTGTCGATGATTTCCCCGTGCCACGCGCCTTCGGCGATGATGGGCTGCGGGTCCTCCGGCCAGCGCGCCAAGACCATCACGCAGTAGTAGTGGGCCTTGCGGTTGGGCTGGCCCTGCAGCAGCTCGATCAGCTTCTCGTTGTTGCGCTGGTCGGATTTGGGTTCCCCGGCGAAGCGGGCGGAATAAACGCCGGGAGCGCCGTTGAGGGCGTCGACGCAGATGCCGGAGTCGTCAGCCAGGGCGGGCAGGCCGGAATGGAGGGAAGCATGGCGGGCCTTGGCGAGGCAGTTCTCGACGAAGGTGCAGTAGGGCTCTTCGGCCTCGGGAATGTTGAAGGCGGATTGGGGCAGGGCTTCGAAGCCGAGGGGGCCGAGGATGGCACCGATTTCCCGTAGCTTGCCGGCGTTGTTGCTGGCGATGACCAGTTTTTGCATGTTCAGAGTACCTCCAGAGCGTGCTTTTGCTTGGCGATCAGTTCACCTATGCCTTTCTCGGCCAAGTCCAGCAGGGTGTCCATCTCCTTGCGGCTGAAGGGGTCGCCCTCGGCGGTGCCCTGGACTTCCACCAGGCCGCCGCTGCTGGTCATGACCACGTTCATGTCGGTGTCGCAGGCGGAATCTTCCGCATAATCCAGGTCTAGCACCGGCGTGCCTTCGTAAATGCCCACCGAGACGGCGGCGATGAAGTCGGTGATGGGCGAGCGGCCGATGGCCTGCTTGCCGAGGAGCAGGGAGACGGCGTCATGGTAGGCGACGAAGGCCCCCGTGATGCTGGCGGTGCGCGTGCCGCCGTCGGCCTGGATCACGTCGCAGTCCAGGACGATGGTGCGTTCGCCCAGCAGGGCGAGGTTGCTTACCGCCCGCAGGCTGCGGCCGATGAGGCGCTGGATTTCCTGGGTGCGGCCGGTCTGCTTGCCCCGGGCCGCTTCCCGGTCGATACGGGTGCCGGTGGAGCGGGGCAGCATGCCGTATTCGGCGGTGACCCAGCCTTGACCCTTGCCCTTGAGGAAGCCGGGGACCTTTTCGTCCACGCTGGCGGTGCACAGCACCTTGGTATCGCCGAACTCCACCAGCACCGAGCCCTCGGCGTGCTTGGTATAGCGGCGGGTGATGCGGACGTCCCGCATCTGGTCGGGCTGTCGCTGGCTGGGGCGCATGGGGGTCCTCGGTCGGGTTGAAGTGGGGAAATTATACCGGCTACTTGGAGTATTTTTTGATCGCCGCCTGGATTTCCTGGATCGCCCGCTCGATGTCCTCGTCGCTGATCTGCAGGGCCTCGTCGGCCTTGCGGCTTTCCTGGAAGCTGCCGAGGCGGGTGGTGACCTGGTCCAGGGGCATGGCGGCGGTGGAGAAGGCCTGCTCGCCCGCCTTGTGGGGGTCGCCCCAGGTCACGCCCACCGCGGAGAGGTTGTCGCCGCCCTCGCCGGCCCGCAGTTCGGCATGGTCCATCAGCTCGTCCACGGCGCGGTTGATGGGGTAGGCGTCGAGGATGGAGCCCAGTTCGTTGACGGAAAGCATGCTCCACAGGCCGTCGGTGCAGAGGAGAAGCGTGTCGCCGTCCTTCATGGCGACGCAGGAGGTGAGCTCCACCTCGGGGGCGATTTCCCCGCCGAGACAGTTGTAGATTTTGTTCCGTTCCGGGTGGGTATTCATCTGGGCTTCGCTGATGCGGCCGCTGTCGAACAACTGCTGGACCCGGGAGTGGTCCCGGGTGCGTCCCACCAGTTGGCCGCGCCGGAACAGGTAAAGACGGGAATCCCCCACGTGGGCCCAGCAGGCCGTGTTTTTCTGGACCACGCAGGCGACGCAGGTGGTGCGGGGGTAGTCCGGCAGCTTGTTCTCCTTGGCGTAGTGGTAGATGGCCTCGTGGGCCTGGTGCATGGCCGCCTTGAGGAAGGCCTGGGCGTCCTTCAGAAGGGGATCGGCTTGGTTGCGGAACATTTCCGAAATCAGCTGGACGGCGATCTGGGCCGCCACCTCGCCGTGGAAGTGGCCGCCCATGCCGTCGGCCACGACCATCAGCAGGGATTCCCGGCTATAGGCATAGGCCACCCGGTCCTGGTTGTAGCGGCGGCCGCCTTGGCGGCTGGTCTGATAGATGGAGAATTTCACGATTTTTTCCCTTTCCCCCGCCAGCCGAGTTCCGATAGCTTCCGCCGCAGATTGCCGAGCAGGCCCGGCGAGGCTTCTTCCTCATCGGGGGCGTCCATCAGGGCTTTTTGCAGGATACGCAGGCTGTGAGGGCGTTCCATGGGGTCGAGTTCGAGGCACCAGTCGACGATTTCCAGCAACTGGTCGGAGTAGAGCCCTTTCCAGATTTTTTTCGCCGACACGTATTTGTCGTCCTCCAGGCGCAAATCCGCCGCCTGGGGGGCGTAGCCGGCGAGGCAGGCGAAAATGCTGGCGCCGATGCTGTAGATGTCGGTCCAGGGCCCCAGGTTCTCCCGGTCGTTGTACTGCTCCGGGGCGGCGAAGCCCGGGGTGTACATGGGCGTCAACATGGGCTTCTCGTTGACCAGCGTCTGGCGGGCGGCGCCGAAATCCAGCAGTACCGGCGACCCGTCCAGGCGGATGTAGATGTTGGCCGGCTTGATGTCCAGGTGCAGCAGCTTGTGGGTATGCACTTCCCGCAGGCCATTCATCAGCTCGGCGAAGACGCGCCGGATCAGGTTCTCGGTGATGTCCTGCTTCTGGTGCTGAATCAGGTTCTGCAGGGTTTTGCCCCGTTCGTAGCGCATCACCAGGTACACCGTCTCGTTGGCGCGGAAAAAATTCACCACTCGCACCACGTTGGGGTGGGAAATTTTCGCCAGGGCGCGGCCTTCCTCGAAAAAGCATTTCATGCCGTGGCGGAATCCCGCCAGGTTCTCCCCCGAGTTGGCCTGGACCAATGCGCCGTCGGTGCGGGCGGCCAGGTAAGGGGGGAGGTATTCCTTGATGGCGACGGGTTCGTTGTGCTCGTCGTAGGCCAGATAGACGATGCCGAAACCGCCGTGGCTCAGTTCCTTGCCGATGCGGTAATTGAGCAGTTGGAAGCCTTCGGGCAAGGCCTGGGTGGATGGTGCTGCCATTCGGCCAAGAGTGTGTTATTTTCGGGTTGTTTGGGCGTTCCGCTCGCACCGGGACGGAATTACATTTGCATAAGCGGACCTCCTCATTATTCACCACTTGATGGTGGAATGCAAAGCATACGGAACCTTCCATGATCTATAGCATGACCGGCTATGCCGCCGCCGCCAGGGAACTGGAATACGGCACCCTCAACCTCGAATTGCGCTCCGTCAACCATCGCTACCTGGATATCCAGTTCCGCATGTCGGAAGAACTGCGAGGCTTGGAGTCGGCCCTGCGGGAAGCCATCGGCAAGCGCATCAGCCGCGGCAAGGTGGATTTCCGCATGGGTTTCACCCCGCGCCCCGGCGCGTCCGCTCTCCATGCCGACGAGGAGCTGGTGCGGCAGCTGGCTGCCCTCAACGGCAAGGTCAAGGCCATGCTGCCGGCGGCCAGGGATTTGTCCGTGGCCGAGGTGCTTCAGTGGCCGGGGGTGATGGCCCAGGATGCCGTTCCCCAGGAGACCCTGCACGAAGCGGCGCTGACCCTGGCGGCCGCCACCCTGGAGGAGTTCAATGCCAGCCGCAGCCGCGAGGGGGAGAAACTCAAGGCGCTGCTGTGGGAGCGGGGGGCGAAGATGGGCGACCTGGTGAAGGAAGCCGGTCCCCATATTCCGGCCATCCTCGCCGCCCATCGGGAGAAGCTGGCCGCCGCCCTGAAGGAGGCGGGGGCCAACCTGGAGGAGGACCGCTTGCGTCAGGAGCTGACCCTCTTCGCCCAGCGCATCGACGTGGACGAGGAGATGTCCCGCCTCCAGACTCACCTGACGGAGGTGCGGCGGGTGCTGGAGGCCGGCGGCGCGGTGGGCAAGCGCCTGGATTTCCTGATGCAGGAACTCAACCGGGAAGCCAATACCCTCGCGTCCAAGTCGGTGGCCAGCGATGTCACGCGCATCGCGGTGGAACTCAAGGTGCTGATCGAGCAGATGCGCGAGCAGGTGCAGAACATCGAATAAGCGCCTATTTCCGTGGATTTCAGGTGAAATAGGCGCTAGCCGTCATTCCGGCGGAGGCTGGCTCGCCGCCTGCTCCCCCAGCCATTCCCGCCATACCGCCACCAGGACCGCCAGCACCACCGGGCCGAGGAACAGGCCGATCAGGCCGAATACCGCCAGGCCGCCAAGGACGCCGAAAAACACCAGCAGAAAGTGCAGGCGCACGGCGGCGCTCACCACCATGGGACGGACCAGGTTGTCCACCCAGCTCACCACCAGCGCTCCCCATAAAAACAGGCCGAGGCCGGCGGCGGTGTCGCCGGTGAGCAGCAGCCAGGCGGCGGCCGAGCCCCAGACCAGCGGCGTGCCGAAAGGAATGAAGGCGAAGAGGGCGGTAAAGGCCGCCAGCGTCACCGGCGAATCCATGCCCGCCACCCAATAGCCGAGACCGGCCAGGGCGCCCTGGGCCAGGGCGGTGAGGGTGAGGCCCAGGACCACCGCCCGGGTGGTGGCGCCGACGGCCTCCAGGTACTGCTTCGCGCGCTCCCCGAGAAAGCGGCCTGCCACGGTGCGGGTTTGGGATACCAGGGTTTCGCCGTCACGGTAGAGGAAGAACAAACTCAACAGGGCGATGCCGAACTTGGCGGCATTGCGGCCCATGCCCCCGGCGAGGGAGCCGGCCAGGGTCAGCGCCTCCTGCCTGTGCTGGGCGAGCAGGGACTTAATGGCGGCAGGGTCGGTCAGCCATTGCTGCAACTGGTCGGCCAGCCAGGGTCCCGCCAGGGGAAGTTGGCCGATGAAAGGGGGGAGGCTGGGTTTTTGCGCCAGCCAAGCGGCCAAGGTCTTGTAGGCGGCGGATACCTCGGCTTGCAGGACCAGGGCCGTCCAGGCGAAGGGAAGGACCAGCACGGCGGCGGTGGCCAGGGTCATGAGCGCCGCCGCCAGGGTGCCCCGGCCGGCGGTTTTTTTCCGCAGCCAGCGGTAGGCGGGCCAAGTGACGTAGGCCAGCACCGCCGCCCAGGCGAAGGGGGCGATGAAGGGGGCGAGGACCGCGTAGGAAAGCAGCAGCAGCCCTCCCAGGGCCGCCCACGGGACAAGCCGTTGTGCCTTGGGCGTGGGGAAGCGAGGGCCTGTCATGCCAAACTCCGGAAATGGGCTTACTCCCCATTATGGCCGGATTTCCCTCCCGCGACACGGTCCGATATGGCGAACATCAAGCCGGAGACGACGAAGGTCATGTGGATGCCCACTTTCCACGCCAGTTGCTCGGTGCCAAGGCTGTCCACGTGCATGAAGGCCTTGAGCAGCTCGATGCCGGAAATGGCGACGATGGAGCCGATCAGCTTCATCTTCAGCTCGGCGAAGCCCACGTGGCCCATCCAGGAGGGGCGGTCCTCGTGACCGGCGGTGTCGATGCGGGAGACGAAGTTCTCGTAGCCGGCGAAGACGATGATGATCAGCAGGTTGGCCACCATCACCACGTCGATCAGGGACAGCAGGCCGATGATCACGTCGCTCTCCTTCCCCTCCAGCACCAGGGGAACGAAGTGGGCGAATTCCTTGGCGAACATCACCAGCAGCAGACCCAGGGCCGCCACCAGGCCGAGGTAGAAGGGGGCGAGCAGCCAGCGGCTGCCGAAAATCATTTTTTCCAGTTGGTTTTCCAGTCGTTTCATTCAGCACTCTCCAAGAAAAGGGATTAGACGCGGCCCTTGCCGTTGCGGGTGGCGGCCAGGCTCGCCGCCACGGAGGCGGCAAGGATGATGGCCACCACCGCCAGGGCCAAGCCGATGGGCACCTTGTAGAATTCCGCCACTAGCATCTTGGCGCCGACGAACACCAGCACCAGGGCCAGGCCGTACTTCAGCAGGTGGAAGCGGGCGGCCAGGTCGGCGAGGAGGAAATACAGCGCCCGCAGGCCCATGATGGCGAAGATGTTGGAGGTGAAGACGATGAAGGGGTCGGTGGTGACGGCGAAAATTGCCGGGATGCTGTCCACGGCGAAAATCACGTCCGAGGTCTCGATCAGCACCAGCACCAGGAACAGGGGTGTGAACCAGCGCACGCCGTCCCTCGTCACGGCGAATTTCTCGCCCTCGAAGGCGGGGGTGATGCGCAGGTGGCGGCGCATCCACTTCAGCGCCGGGTTCTTCTCCAGGTCCGCCTCCTTGTCGGCGAACACCAGCATCTTGAAGCCGGTGACCACCAGGAACAGGCCGAAGAGGTACAGCACCCAGTGGAACTCCGCCACCAGCCAGGCCCCGGCCAGGATCATCGCCGCCCGCATGACGATGGCCCCCAG
>JAJZVC010000047.1 GCA_021845865.1 Pseudomonadota bacterium
CTGGTGCCCCTGTTCCTGGCCTCGGTGCTGATGGCTGGCCCCAAGGCGCTGGGCCTGATCGAGGGCATCGCCGAGGCCACCGCCAGCCTGCTGAAGCTTTTTTCCGGCGTGCTCATGGACAAGCGCGGCCACGCCAAGGGCTGGGTGGCGGCGGGCTACGGCCTGGCCGCCCTGTCGCGCCCACTGTTCTACCTGGCGGGGAGCTGGCCCGTGGTGCTGGCGCTGCGCTTCGCCGACCGGGTGGGCAAGGGCCTGCGCACCTCGCCCCGGGACGCCCTGCTGGCCGGGGCGGTGGACGAATCCCGCCGGGGCCTCGCCTTTGGCCTGCACCGGGCCATGGACAACGCGGGGGCGGTGATCGGCCCGCTCCTGGCGGCCTGGCTGCTGGAACGGGGCATGGCGCTGCGGGAGGTGTTCCTGTGGTCCATCGTGCCGGGCATCATCACCGTTGCCCTGGCCCTGAGCGTGAAGGAGCCCCCGGTCATTCCGGCGGCCAAGCGCCCGGCCTTCTCCTGGAAGCTGGAAGGCTTCCCGGCGGCCTACAAGCGCTACCTGCTGGTGCTGGCCCTGTTCACCCTGGGCAATTCGTCCAACATGTTCCTATTGCTGCGGGCCAAGGAGCTGGGCCTGTCCGACTACCAGGTGCCCCTGCTGTGGGCCCTGACTTCCGGGGTGGCGATGGTGCTCTCCACCCCCTTGTCCGCCCTTTCCGACCGCCTGGGACGGGCGCGGCTGATCCTCGCGGGCTGGGCGGTGTACGGTCTGTTCTACCTGGCGTTGGGATTGAACGGCTTCCATGCCCTGCTGCTGTGGCCCCTGTTCGCCTTTTACGGCGTGTTCCTGGCCGCCACCGAAGGGGCGGAGAAGGCGCTGGTGGCGGACTTGGCCCCCGGCGACCGCTTGGGCACGGCCTACGGCTGGTTCAACCTCACCGCCGGGGCGATGCTGCTGCCGGCTTCCCTGGCATTCGGCTGGCTGTGGCAGGGCGTCGCCGTGGAGGCGGCGTTCGCCTTTTCTGCCGCCTGCGCCTTGGGAGCGGCGCTGCTATTGAAGTTCTGGGTAATGAGCGCCCGGCCATGATTTCGTCATCTGGTTGGGTTAAATTGAAAAACGACCTACTCTGAAAAGCCGCGACAACAAGGAGAACGCTATGTACACCCGCATCGAACGCATTCACGCCCGCGAAATTCTCGATTCCCGCGGCAATCCCACGGTGGAAGTGGAGGTCAGCCTCGAGGGCGGCGCCTTCGGCCGCTCGGCGGTGCCATCGGGGGCCTCCACCGGCGTCCACGAGGCCCTGGAGCTGCGGGACGGGGACAAGGCCCGCTACGGCGGCAAGGGGGTGAAGAAGGCGGTGGGCCACGTCAACGGCGACATCGCCGCCGCCCTGTGCGGCATGGATGCCCTGGACCAAGGCGCGGTGGACCGGGCCATGCTGGAGCTGGACGGCACGCCCCACAAGGAGAAGCTCGGCGCCAACGCCATTCTCGGCGTGAGCCTGGCGGTGGCCCGGGCGGCGGCGGACGCCTGCGACCTGCCCCTGTTCCGCTACCTGGGCGGCGCGGCGGCGTGCCGCATGCCGGTGCCCATGTTCAACATCCTCAACGGCGGCGTCCACGCCAACTGGCAGGGCACCGACCTGCAGGAGTTCATGATTGCCCCGGTGGGCGCCCCCAACTTCGCCGAGGCCCTGCGCTGGGGCGCCGAGGTCTACCACGCCCTGAAAAAGGTGCTCAAGGACGGCGGCCATACCGTCGGGGTGGGGGACGAGGGCGGCTTCGCTCCCGCCCTGAAGCGCAACGCCGACGCGGTGGAGCTGATCCTGAAGGCCATCGAGGCCGCCGGCTACCGCCCCGGCGACGACGTGGCGATTGCCCTGGACCCGGCTTCCAGCGGCTTCTACGAGGACGGCCTGTACCACCTGCGCACCGAGGGGCGCAAGGTGGACGCCGCCGAAATGGTGGCCATGTACGCCGACTGGGTGGCGAAATACCCCATCGTGGTGCTGGAGGACGGCCTGGCGGAGGACGACTGGGAGGGCTGGAAGATTCTCAACCGGGAATTGGGCGGCAAGATCGAATTGGTGGGGGACGATATTTTCGTCACCAACGTGGAGCGCATCCAGCGCGGCATCGACGAGAACATCGCCAACGCGGTGCTGATCAAGCTCAACCAGATCGGCTCCCTGACCGAGACCGTGGCGGCGGTGCGCCTGGCCTACGGCGCTAACTGGGGCGCCATGGTGTCCCACCGCAGCGGCGAGACGGTGGACAGCTTCATCGCCGACCTCACCGTGGCCCTGGGCACCGGCCACCTCAAGACCGGCGCGCCGTGCCGGGGCGAGCGGGTGGAGAAGTACAACCAGTTGATGCGCATCGAGGAGTACCTGGGGGATTCGGCGGCGTATGCCGGCAGGAAGGCGTTCGTGCGCTGATTGCTCCCCTCGCCCGCAGGCGGGAGAGGGGCTGGGGGTCGAAGGACGGCGCCGAATGTGGTAAGTTTTGGTTTTCCGGTTGCAACTCCAACGCCTAAGCCGTCATGTCCACTTCGACCCTTGTCCCCCAGCGGGAAAGCGCCGCCGGCGCCATCCCCTTCGATTCCTACGCCCGGCTTCCCGAGGAGGAGTGCCTGTCCCGCATCGCCGCCGCCAAGGCCAAGCTCGGCAAGCGGGTGGTGATCCTGGGGCACCATTACCAGCAGGACCATGTGTTTCAGTTCGCCGACTTCTCCGGCGATTCCTTGAAGCTGTCCCGCAACGCCGCCCAGTCCGAGGCCGAATACATCGTTTTCCTCGGCGTGCACTTCATGGCCGAGGTGGCGGACATTCTTTCCCGTCCGGAGCAGATTTCCATCCTTCCCGACCTATCCGCCGGCTGCTCCATGGCCGACATGGCCACCCTGCCCAAGGTCAACCGCTGCTGGCGCGAGCTGGCCGAGGTGCTGAACCCGGACGAGGAGGTGACGCCGGTCACCTACATCAATTCCGCCGCCGATTTGAAGGCGTTCTGCGGCGAGCACGGCGGCATCGTCTGCACCTCGAGCAACGCCGGCCGGATTCTCGACTGGTCCTTCGCCCGGCGGGGCAAGGTGCTGTTCTTCCCCGACCAGCACCTGGGGCGCAATACCGGCTACCGCATGGGCATCCCCCTGGAGCGGATGGTTCTGTGGGACCCGGACCAGCCCATGGGCGGCCTGACGGCGGAGCAGATCAAACAGGCCAAGATCATCCTGTGGAAGGGCTTCTGCTCGGTGCACCAGATGTTCACTCCGCAGCAGATCACCGCCTGGCGGGCCAAGCATCCCAACGGCAAGGTCATTTCCCACCCCGAGAGCAGCTTCGAGGTGTGCCAGCTGTCGGACTACGTGGGCTCCACCGAGTACATCATCAAGACCGTGGCGGATTCGGCGCCGGGGACCGAATGGCTGGTGGGCACCGAGTTGAATCTGGTGAACCGTCTCGCCAACCAGTTCAAGGCCGAGGGCAAGACGGTGCAGTTCATGGCCACCACGGTGTGCATGTGCTCCACCATGGCCCGCATCGACCCCCAGCACCTGTGCTGGGTGATGGAAAACCTGGCCGCCGGCCACGTGGTGAACCGCATCACCGTGCCGGAGCGGGAGGCGGAGCTGGCCCGGGTGGCGCTGCAAAGGATGCTCGACGCCTCCTGACGCCCTTTTAGGGGTTCCCCTCATCCACGCAACCCATCATCGTCTGCTAAGCTGGTGGATACGGCTCTCCGCGAAATCTGGATGCGGATGGCCTTGGAATGACCAACGAGGCGGCGATGGCGGAGTGGTGGAAAAGGGGGCTGGGAGGGCTGCTGCTGGCGGCGGCGTTGCTGCTGGCCGGCTGCGAGCGCAACGCCGAGCCGGGATACCAGCCGCAGTACGCGACGGCGGGCAACGAGCTGGAACCCGTCTATCTCTTCGCCGTCCATCCCCTGCACAATCCGGCGCGCCTGTTCGAGATGTACCAGCCAATCCTGGACTGGCTCAACGCCCGCCTGCCCGGCGTCCGCTTGCAGCTGGAGGCGTCGCGCAATTACGGCGAATTCGACAAGAAACTCTACGACGGCAAGTTCCAGTTCGCCCTGCCCAATCCCTACCAGACCGTCAATGCCCTCAGCAAGGGCTACCACGTCATCGCCAAGATGGGGGACGACCGTTTGTTCACCGGCATCATCCTGGTGCGGCGGGATAGCGGCATCCATGTCCCCGCCGACCTGAAGGGAAAGAAAATCTGCTACCCGGCTCCCACGGCCCTGGCGGCCACCATGATGCCCCAGTACTACCTGCAGACCCACGGCCTGGACGTCAGGCGGGACGTGACGAATCTCTACGTGGGCTCCCAGGAGTCCTCCATCATGAACGTCTATCTCGGCAACGTGGCCGCCGGGGCGACCTGGCCGCTGCCGTGGCGGCAGTTCCAGAGGGAGCAGCCGGACAAGGCGGCGGAACTGATGGTCAAGTGGGAGACCGAGCCCCTGGTCAACAACGGCGTCGTCGCCCGCGACGACGTCCCGCCCGCCCTGGCGAGGAAGGTGGCCGAGCTCCTCGCGTCCCTTCACGAAGACCCTGAAGGGCGGGCGATGCTGGCCAGGATTTCCCTGTCCCGCTTCGACTTGGCGACGGACCGGGACTACGACAAGGTGAATGCCTTTCTGGCGAAATACCGCAGCGCCATGGGCACGAAAGAAAAATAGGGGTGCCGGGCTTGTCCATGAATGAACGAGAAGCGGCGCGCATTCCCTTCTGGCGCCGCTCCATCAAGTGGCGCATGGCCCTGGCCGTGTCCCTTGTCATCAGCCTGCTGAGCGCCATGGGGGTGGCTTTCCACGTTTGGGAAGAAGGCCGGGCGCTGGAGAGGAGCCAGCTCGCGCAGGCGGAGGCCTTGTCCCGCACCCTGGAGGTGAACAGCGTTTCCTGGGTGCTGGCGGACGACGTCGCCGGCCTGGGCGAGGTGGTGCATTCCATTGCCCATTACCCCGAGCTTCGCTACGCCATGGTGGTCGCGCCGTCCGGCAGGGTGCTGGCCCATAGCCTTGTCGGCATGACGGGCAAGCAAGTGACCGACCCGGCCAGCCTGGCCATGCTGAAGAGCCCCGCCATGCCGCGAATAGTGGCGAACGACGGGGAGGGCGTTGAGGTGGCCGTTCCCGTCCTGGCGGGCGGCCGACTTCTGGCCTGGGCCAGGGTGGCCCTGAAAAAGGACGGCATCTACGCCAGCCAGAAGAAAATGGCCCGGGAGGGGGCGTTGTTCGTGGCGGCGGCGGTCGTGGTCTCCATTCTGCTGGGGGTCGGCTTGAGCAGCCGCATCACCCGGGACATCGCGACGCTGTCCGAGACGGCGGAGCTCATCCGCCGCGGACGCCGGGACGTGCGCGTGACCTTCAGCCGGGATGACGAAATCGGCCGCCTGGGCGAGGATATCAACGCCATGCTGGACACCCTGGCGTCGAAGGAACGGAATCTCCTCGATGCCCAGCAGATCGCGCACCTCGGGCATTGGGAGCTGGATTTGGCGGCCAACAAGCTGCAATGGTCGGAGGAGGTCTTCCGCATCTTCGAGATTGACCCGGCTCGTTTTCCCGCTTCCTACGAGGCCTTCATGGGGGCTATCCATCCCGACGACCGGGAGAAGGTGGACCGGGCCTACCGCCTGTCCATCGAAAACCATGCGCCGTACAAGGTCGTGCATCGCCTGCTGCTTCCCGACGGCCGGGTGAAATACGTCCAGGAGCGGGGAATCACCCAGTTCGATGGGAACGGCGCCCCCATGCGCTCTCTCGGCACCATCCAGGACATCACCGAGCGGGTGCTGACCGAGCAGCAGCTCGAAAAGGAAATGCTGCGCTACCGCGCCCTGCTGCGCACCATGCGGGACGGCCTGTGCGTGTTGGACGAAGACGGCAAGGTGGTGGAAGCCAACCGGGCCTTCGCCGACATGCTGGGCTATTCCGAGGCGGAGATGGCGTCGCTCGCGGTGAGCGACTGGAACGCCCAGTGGGACAGGGAGGGGGCGCTGGCGCAAGTCGGGAAGCTGATGGGGGGGAGCGCGGCCTTCGAGACCCTGCACCGCCGCAAGGACGGCACGACCTACCCCGCCGAGGTCAGCGCCACGCCCATGGTCATCGATGGCCGGCCGCTGCTGCTCTGCGTCATTCGCGACATCAGCGAGCGCAAGCGGGCGGAGGAGGCGTTGCGGACCCTCAACGCCTCCCTGGAGGAGCGGGTGAGGGAAGAGGTGGAGAAGAGCATGCGCCAGGAACGGATGCTGATCCAGCAGTCCCGCCTCGCCGCCCTGGGAGAGCTGGTGCACCACATTTCCCACCATTGGCGTCAGCCCCTGAACGCCCTGGGCCTGGTCCTGGCCAATATCGAGGATGCCTATCGCTTCAAGGAACTGGACGAGGCGGTCCTCCACGATTATGTCCGGCGCGGCAACGCCCTGCTGCAGGGCATGTCGGGCACCATCGACAATTTCCGCAACTTTTTCCAGCCGGATTCCGGCCGGCAGCGGGTGGACGTGGGGAAAGCCGTGCGGGAGGTGGTCGATTTGGTGGGCGAAAGCTACCGCGGCGCCGGTATCAAGGTGTCCGTCGCCGGGGAGGAAAGCGTCATGGCGGAGATTTACCCGAACGAGTTTTTCCAGGTGTTGCTGAATCTGCTGACCAACTCCCGCGAAGCGATCCTTGCCCGCGGCGTGGAACAGGGGCGCGTGATGATTGCGCTGCGGCTGGCGGACGGAAAACTGAACTTGAGCGTGGAGGACAACGGCGGCGGCATTTCCGACGCGGTGGCCGAACGGATATTCGACCCCTACTTCACCACCAAGGAAAACGGCACCGGCCTGGGGCTGTTCATCGCGCGCGCGATCCTGGAAAAAATGGGCGGAAAGATCGCCGTGGCCAACGGCGAGGCCGGGTTGCGGGCCGATATCCTTCTTCCCGTGCCGCCGGCATGACCGCCCCAGGAAAATCTCCCCATGAGGGCTGTCCTTTTGGCAGAATGACGCCTGAACGCGCGCTTCTCGGACAACGATGACCCACCGCACCCTTCACGTCGCCACCTACAACATCCACAAGGGGTTTTCCCACTTCAACCTGCGCCTGGTCTTGCACGACCTCAAGGAGCAGCTGCATATCATGCGCCCCGACGTGCTGTTCTTGCAGGAGGTTCAGGGCACCCATTCCCGCCACGCCAAGCGCCACGCCCACTGGCCGGAAAAATCCCAGTACGAATTTCTCGCCACCGAGGTCTACACCGATTTCGCCTACGGCAAGAACGCCGTCTATCCCGAGGGGCATCACGGCAACGCCATCCTGTCCCGCTTTCCCATCGTCAACTGGGAGAACGAGGACGTTTCCGCCCACCCCTTCGAGCAGCGGGGCATGCTTCATTGCGAGATCGCCGTGCCGGGCTGGGATCGGCCCCTGCACTGCATCAATGTCCATCTGGCCCTTTTCGCCCAGGGGCGGCGCAAGCAGTTCACCGCCATCAAGGACCGCATCGCCCGCATGGTGCCGGAGGACGCTCCCCTCATCATCGCCGGGGACTTCAACGACTGGCGGGCGGAGGCCTGCCACATGCTGGCGGGGGAACTGGACCTGAAAGAGGCCTTCGGCCTCGCCCAGGGGGCGCCGGCCCGCAGCTTTCCCTCGGCGCTGCCGCTGTTCCGGCTGGACCGCATCTACCTGCGCGGTTTCGAGGTGAAGAAAGCCGAGGTGCATAGCGGCGAACCCTGGTCGAAAATTTCCGACCACGCGGCCTTGTCCGCCATCCTGTCGCGGCTATGAGGCGGTTCCTTTCCGGCAACCGCGTCACCCTGCTGCGCAGCGGCACCGAATTCTTCCCCGCCCTGGTGGCGGCCATCGAACAGGCCGAACGGGAAATCCACCTGGAAACCTACATTTTCGCCGACGACGAAACCGGACGAAGGGTGGCGGCGGCCCTGTCGCGTGCCGCCCGGCGAGGGGTGGCGGTGCGGGTGCTGATCGACGGCTTCGGTTCCCGCAAGTACATCGGCGGCCTGGGCCGGGACATGGAGGCCGCCGGGGTCCAGGTCCTATTCTACCGCCCCGAGCTGGGGGGCATCCGCCTCAAGCGCCACCGCCTGCGCCGCCTCCACCGCAAGATCGCCCTCGTCGACAGCCGGGTGGCGTTCGTCGGCGGCATCAACATCATCGACGACCTGGACACGCCGGGCCAGATACCGCCCCGCCACGACTACGCGGTGCAGGTGGAGGGGCCCCTCGTCGTCCGGATCGGCCATACCCTGCGCCACGTGTGGACCCTGGTGTCCTGGTCCCAGCTGCGCCGCCATGGCTACGCGGACCGGCAGGAGAGGCGCCGGCCGCGGCGGGCCGGGAACATGCGGGCCCGCTTCCTGATCCGGGACAACATCCGCCACCGGCGCGATATCGAGGAGGCCTACCTGGAGGCCATTGCCGGCGCGAAGGAAGAGATTGTCATCGCCAGCGCCTATTTCCTCCCCGGCATCCATTTCCGGCACGCCATGGTGGAGGCCGTGGCGCGGGGGGCGAGGGTGGTGCTGATTCTCCAGGGGCGGGTGGAGTACGCCCTCCTCCATTACGCCAGCCGGGCGCTTTACGGCCAGTTGCTGGACGGCGGCGTGGAAATCTACGAGTACCACAAGGGCTTCCTCCACGCCAAGGTGGCGGTGATAGACGGCCACTGGGCCACCGTCGGCTCCTCCAATATCGACCCTTTCTCGCTCCTGCTGGCCCGGGAGGCCAACGTGGTGGTGGACGACGAAGGTTTCGCCACGGAATTGCGGGACAGCCTGGAAAATGCCCGGCTCTGCTGCTGCCGCCAGGTGTTCCCCCAGGATTGGCGGCACCAGCCGCTTTACCGCCGCTTCCTGGCCTGGGCGGCCTACGGCTTGGCCCGTTTCTTCATGGGCGTGGCGGGGTATTCCCGCAAGTACGACCAGACCTGATTATCCCGCCACCCGGTTGCGGCCGGCCTGCTTGGCCCGGTACAGCGCTTCGTCGGCCTGCTTGAGCAGCGCCTCGGCGGAGGCTTGCTGGCGGGAATGGGCGGCGGCGCCGAGGCTGATGGTGAGGCGGAAGTGGTTGTCGGGCAGGCCGAAGGAAGCGGCGGCGGCCGCGGCGCGAATCCTTTCCCCCAGCTGCAGGGCGGCCTCGAGGCCGGTGGCGGGGCAGATGACGCAAAATTCCTCGCCGCCGTAGCGGAAAATCACGTCTTCCCTGCGGGTGGTTTGGAGCAGGACCTCTGACAGCTGCTGCAGCACCCGGTCGCCGATGTCGTGGCCGTGGCGGTCGTTGACCTCCTTGAAGTGGTCGATGTCGGCCATCAGGCAGGCCAGCGGCAGGCCGCTGTGGGCGGCGAAGGCCCATTCCTGGGCCAGGCGGTCGAGTCCGTAGCGCCGGTTGGGCAGGCGGGTGAGGGGGTCGGTGAGAGCTTCCTGGAGCAGGCGGCGGTTGGTGTGGGCCCATTCGTCCGCCGAGCGCAGGGAGCTTTCCCGCTCGATCTGGATTTCCTCCTGCAGGTGCAGCACCCGCTGGGCGGCCAGGATGCGTGCAAGGAGGGCCTTGGCGCCGAAGGGCTTGAACAGGTAATCGTCGGTGCCGGCCTCGAACACTTCCGGCAGCTGCTCTTCCTGGGCCGGGGAGAGGAGGGCGATCAGATAGGCCTTGTGGCCTTTCTCGCGCCGCCGCAGGGCGCGGATCAGGGCCGGGGCGTCCAGCTCGGGGGGGCGCCAGTCGCAAACGGCGAGTTGCGGATAGGCCTCTTCGTGCTGACGCAGCGTTTCTTCCAGGCTGCCGGCGGTGGCCACGCGGTGGCCGGCGTCGGTCAGGGCGGCCTTGACCTGTTCCCGCAGGGCTTCGTCGGGGCTGGCGACCAGAATCCGCATGGGAAAGGTGGTGAGGGGGGCCTCGTCAGGCCGCGGGCTGGGCAAGGGCGGCCCGGTGGCGGCCATTTCCGCCATGGGGGGCAGGGAACGGGTCGGCACGTTGAGCACTTTTCCCCATTCCTGCCATTCCGTCGCCACCTGGTCGAACACATCGGCCACGCCGTCCCGTTCCAGGCCGAGCTGGGCGCCCAGGTGATAGAGTTCCGGCAGCAGGTGCCAGCGTTCCGGTTCGTCCGCCATGCAGGCGCGGCCCAGGACGGCAGCGAAGTGCAGGGCCTGGGTCAGCACTTGGGCCCGGGAGCCCATGGGGAAATCCGCTCCCGCCGGGTCCTCGTGGTGGTAGACGGCATCGATGAAGATGGCCGGCAGTCCCCAGTCGTCGAGGAGAGCGGCGGTCAATTCCCGGTGGTCCATGCCGAAGCGCTCGGCTTCCAGGGGGAGCAGGACCGCCGGTGGCTGATCGCGGGCGGCGGCGAGGATTTCCCCGTATTCCTCCGGGAACAGGGTGGCCAGGGCCAGGCTTCCCACCTCGGACAGCAGGCCGCAGGTGAAGCTTTCCTCGGAGGCGCTCTGGGCCTGGGCGGAAACGGCCTGGGCGGCGATGGCGGTGGCCAGGGAGCGGGACCAGAAGGCCTGGTAATCGAAGGCCGGGCATTTGCCGCTGGCGTGGTCGCTGATGAGGGAGAAGCCCAGCACCAGCTGCCGCACCCGGAAGATGCCGAGAAGGATCACCGCCCGGCCGATGGAAACGATGGGCCGGCCGCTGCGGTGGGCCGTGTTGGCGAACTTGAGCAGGCGGCCGGCGATGGCCGGGTCGGTGCGGATCAGGTGAGTGATTTCTTCCAGGTTCACCTCGTCCCGCTGGGTCAGGTCGATGATGGCGAAAGCCACGCCTTTCGGGGAGGGCAGCCTGCCCGTGGCCTTGAACTGTTCGAAGCACTCCCGCTTGGTGTGGATCATGGGTCTATGAAAATGTCATGATAACGATTTTATTTAAGTATGTTTTTCCCGTCGAATCAAATGCTTTCTCGAATCCCGCGGCGAGGCGGCTTAACCCGCGATGATGGGAGATGTTAAAATGGCCCGCTTTCAACCGTTTATCCGAGGTAATCATGGCCGGCCATAGCAAATGGGCGAACATCCAGCACCGTAAGGGGCGCCAGGACGCCAAGCGCGGCAAAATCTTCACCCGCCTGATCAAGGAAATCACCGTCGCCGCCAAGATGGGCGGCGGCGACGCCAACTCGAACCCCCGGCTCCGCCTCGCCATCGACAAGGCGAAGGAAAACAACATGCCCGGGGACAATATCGACCGCGCCATCAAGCGCGGCACCGGCGAACTGGAAGGCGTCACCTACGAGGAGGTGCGCTACGAGGGCTACGGCCCCGGCGGCGCGGCGGTGATGGTGGACTGCCTCACCGACAACCGCACCCGCACCGTGGCCGAAGTGCGCCACGCCTTCAGCAAGCACGGCGGCAACATGGGCACCGACGGCTGCGTGGCCTTCCAGTTCAAGCATTGCGGACAGCTCATGTTCGCCCCCGGCACCGACGAGGACAAGCTGATGGAAGCCGCCCTGGAGGCGGGGGCCGAGGACGTCATCGCCAACGACGACGGCTCCCTGGAAGTAGTGACCGGCCCCTACGAGTTCAGCGCCGTCAAGGATGGCCTGGAAAAGGCCGGCTTCAAGGCCGAGTTCGGCGAAGTGACCATGAAGCCCAGCAACGACACCGAGCTGGCCGGCGACGACGCGGTGAAAATGCAGAAGCTCCTGGATGCCCTGGAGAACCTGGACGACGTGCAGGAGGTTTACACCTCCGCCGTGATGGACGAGGGATAAGCCCCGGTGATGGGAGAGGCGCGAGCCCAGGCGCTGGCGCAGGCGTGGGTCGGGGCGTGGAACGCCCGCGATCTCGACGCCATTCTGTCCCACTACGGGGAGGATGTCGTGTTTTCCTCCCACTTCGTCGTCAAGCTCACCGGCGACCCCTCGGGGACCCTTCGCGGCAAGGCGGCCCTGCGGGATTATTTCAGCCGTGGCCTGGCGGCCTACCCCGACCTGCATTTCGAACTGTTTCAGGTCCTGAGCGGCGTGGATAGCGTCACCCTCTGCTATCGCAGCGTCAACGGCCTCCATGCGGCAGAAACCATGCAGGTGGGCGAGGACGGGCTGGTGCGGCGGGTGTGGGCCCATTACGGGGCCGGGGACTGAGGGACGGTGCGCATCCTCGGCATCGATCCCGGCTTGCGGGTGACCGGTTTTAGCTCCGGCATAACCTGCCACGGCAGGTTAGTCTGCGCTGAAACCGGCCACCACTACGGTTTTCCCGGAGAGGGGCGGCATTGAGAATCCTCGGCATCGATCCCGGCTTGCGGGTGACCGGTTTTGGCGTCATCGAACGCCACGGGGCCAAGCTGGCTTACGTCGGCAGCGGCTGCATCCGTACCCCCGAGGGCACGCTGCCGGAGCGCCTGAAGGTAATCCTGGCCGGGGTGGGGGAGGTGATCGGCCAGTACCGGCCGGAGCAGGTGGCGGTGGAAGAGGTATTCGTCAACGTCAACCCCAAGTCCACCCTGCTCCTCGGCCAAGCCCGAGGGGCGGCCATATCCGGCGCGGTGCTGCACGACCTGCCGGTGGCGGAATACACCGCCCTCCAGGTGAAGCAGGCGGTGGTGGGCAACGGCCATGCCGCCAAGGAACAGGTGCAGGAAATGGTGCGGCGCCTGCTCGGCCTGGAAGGCAAGCTCCAGGCCGACGCCGCCGACGCCCTGGCCTGCGCCATCTGCCACGCCCACGCCGGACAGGGGATGGGGCGGCTGGCTTCCGCCGGTCTGCGGGTGCGCCGCGGACGGCTGGTATGAGAGTGATATACTGAGACCCATCTTGATACCGGGAGCCCCCATGCCGGCCGCCGAACCCACCCTGGAAAGACTGCACAACCCCTTCCTGCGCTATTTCCTCGCCACCCGGCCCGCCTTCCTCTCCGTCACCTTCATCGCCTGCCTCATCGGCCTGGCCACCGCCTATGCCGGCGGCGTGGCGATCAACGCCCCGGCGGCCCTGGCGACGGTGGCGTTCGCCCTGGTGGCCCACGCCGGGGTGAACGTCCTCAACGACTATTACGACGCCCTCAACGGCACCGACGCCGTCAACGCCGACCGCCTCTTTCCCTTCACCGGCGGCAGCCGCTTCATCCAGAACGGCGTCCTGAGCAAGGGGGAGACGGCGGTGTTCGGCTTCGCCCTGTTCGGGGTGGTGATGCTGGCGGGGATGTGGCTGATGGCGGTGTCCGCCGACGGCCTGTTCTGGATCGGCGCGGCGGGATTGTTCATCGGCTGGGCCTATTCCGCGCCGCCCTTCAAGCTCAACAGCCGGGGGGTGGGCGAGGCGTGCGTGGCGGCGGGATTCCTCCTCATCGCCGTGGGGGCCGACTACGTCCAGCGGCGCGGATTTTCCTGGGATCCCCTGGCGGCCTGCCTGCCCTTCGCCCTGCTGGTGACCAATTTGCTCTACATCAACCAGTTCCCCGACTGCAAGGCCGACGGCGCCGCCGGCAAGCGCACGCTGGTCGTGCGCCTGGGGCCGGCCAGGGCGGCGCGGGGCTATCTGCTGATCGGCGCCGCCGCCTACGGCTGGCTGCCCGCCGCCGTGGCCGCCGGCGTCTTGCCCTGGCCGGTGCTGGCGGCCCTGCCGCCCGCCCTGTTCACCTTCCGCGCCGGCCGCATCCTGCTGCGCCATGCCGGCGAACCCGCCGGGCTGCTGCCGGGCATCCAGATGACCATCCTCGCGGCCGTGGCCCACGGCACGCTGCTGGCGGCGGGCCTGGCCCTGGGGGCGCTGCGGTGATCGGGCGCCTGAGCGGCACGCTGCTGGAGAAGCACCCCCCACAGGTGCTGGTGGACGTGGGCGGCGTCGGCTATGAGGTGGACGTGCCCATGAGCACCTTCTACCAGCTGCCGCCCCTGGGGGAGAAAGTCACCCTGCGCACCCAGCTCATCGTGCGGGAGGACGCCCACCTGCTGTACGGCTTTTTGACCGACAACGAGCGCCTGGCCTTCCGCCAGCTGCTGAAAATCAACGGCGTCGGCGCCAAGCTGGCCCTGGCCATCCTCTCCGGCCTCAGCGTGGACGAGCTGGCCTTGGCGGTCACGGCCCAGGACGCGGGGCGCCTGACCAAGATTCCCGGCATCGGCAAGAAGACCGCCGAGCGCCTGCTGCTGGAGTTGAAGGACAAACTTTCCGCCGGCGAGGCCAGCGCCGCCCTGCTCGGCGGCGGCCCCGCCCACGCCGCGCCGGTGGGCAGCGACACCCTGAACGCCCTCCTTGCCCTGGGGTACAATGACAAGGAAGCCCGCGGCGCCGTGGCCAGACTGCCCGCCGGCCTGCCCCTGGAGGACAGCATCCGCCAGGCCCTCAAGCTCCTCGCCAAAGCATGATCGAATCCGACCGCCTCATCGCCCCCACTTCCCAGTCCGTTCAGGAGGAAGCCCTGGAGCGCGCCCTGCGCCCCAAGCTGCTGGACGAGTACGTGGGCCAGGAGAAGGTGCGGGGGCAATTGTCGATTTTCATCGAGGCCGCCCGGCGCCGCGCCGAGGCCCTGGACCATGTCCTGCTGTTCGGGCCGCCGGGCCTGGGCAAGACCACCCTGGCCCACATCGTCGCCCGGGAGATGGGGGTCAACCTGAAGCAGACCTCCGGCCCGGTGCTGGAGCGGGCGGGGGACTTGGCCGCCATGCTGACCAACCTGGAGCCCAACGACGTCCTGTTCATCGACGAAATCCACCGTTTGAGCCCGGTGGTGGAGGAAATCCTCTACCCGGCCCTGGAGGATTACCAGATCGACATCATGATCGGCGAAGGGCCCGCCGCCCGCTCGGTGAAGCTGGACCTGCCGCCCTTCACCCTGGTGGGGGCCACCACCCGCGCCGGCATGCTGACCAATCCCCTCCGCGACCGCTTCGGCATCGTCGCCCGGCTGGAGTTCTACACCGAGACGGAGATGCTGCGCATCGTCCAGCGCTCGGCGGCCCTGCTCGGGGTGGAGCTGGCCGACGAAGGGGCCATGGAGGTCGCCCGCCGTTCCCGCGGCACCCCCCGCATCGCCAACCGCCTCCTGCGCCGGGTGCGGGACTACGCCGAGGTGCGGGCGGAGGGGCGGGTGAGCCGGGAGGTGGCGGACGCCGCCCTGACCATGCTCGACGTGGACGTGCGCGGCCTCGACGTCATGGACCGCAAGCTGCTTCTGACCGTGCTGCAGAAATTCGCCGGCGGCCCGGTGGGGGTGGAGAACCTGGCCGCCGCCATCGGCGAGGCCCGGGACACCATCGAGGACGTGCTGGAGCCCTATCTCATCCAGCAGGGCTACCTGATGCGCACCCCCCGGGGGCGGGTGGCGACCCCCATCGCCTACCGCCACTTCGGCCTCGCCGCGCCGGAACAGAGCCCCACCCCCAGTCTGTGGGACGAAAGCCAGTAGGCCGTCAGATGCCTGTAAGAATGCCCCGTTATCATGCCGCGCCAGTGCCCGGAGGCGGCCGTGGAGAATGATGGCCTGTTCGCCTGGCCGGTGCGGGTTTATTACGAGGACACCGATTCCGGCGGCGTGGTCTACTATGCCAACTATCTCAAGTTCATGGAGCGGGGCCGCACCGAGTGGCTGCGGGCCCACGGTTTCGAGCAGACGGAAGTGGCGCGGGATCACGGCGTCATTTTTGTGGTGCGCAAGGTGCTGGTAGAATACCTGCGTCCCGCCCGGTTCAACGACT
The DNA here is from genome assembly GCA_021845865.1 of Pseudomonadota bacterium. Lineage (GTDB taxonomy): Bacteria > Pseudomonadota > Gammaproteobacteria > Burkholderiales > UBA9220 > UBA2239. The sequence continues at coordinate 15,666 of JAJZVC010000047.1, forward strand.
TGTTGCGGGTGACGGTGAAGCCGGTGGAGATCGGCCGCGTCAAGATCGATTTCGAACAGACGGTGGAACGGGAAGGGGTGCTGGTGAAGGGGAATGTCCAGATCGCCTGCGTCGCCGCCGACGGCTTCAAACCGGTGGCGATTCCCGCCGCCATCAAGGATAAACTGACTTTAACGACACCATGGAACTGACCCAAGACCTGTCCTTCGTTCATCTCATCGCCACCGCCAGCGTCGTGGTGCAGGCGGTGATGCTCCTGCTCCTGGCCGCGTCGATGATGTCCTGGTGGTACATCTTCGGCAAGTATTTCGCCATCGGCCTCGCCCGGGACCAGGCCAACAAGTTCGAGGACGAGTTCTGGAGCGGCGGCGACCTCAATGCCCTGTACCAGCGCGCTTCCAGCGGCCGCCATGCGCCGGCGGGGATGGAGAAGATTTTCGAGGCCGGCTTCCGCGAGTTCAACAAGCTCAAGCGCCAGGGCGGCACCCAGGTGAGCGCGGTGATGGACGGCACCCGCCGCGCCATGCACGCCGCCTTCCGCCGCGAACTGGATGCCCTCGAGGCCCATCTGGCCTTTCTCGCCACGGTGGGCTCGGTATCGCCCTACATTGGCCTGTTCGGCACCGTGTGGGGGATCATGAACGCCTTCCGCAGCCTGTCCAACGTGGGGCAGGCCACCCTGGCCCACGTGGCCCCGGGCATCGCCGAGGCCCTCATCGCCACCGCCGTGGGCCTGTTCGCCGCCATCCCGGCGGTGATCGCCTACAACCGCTTCTCCCACGACGTGGACCGGCTGGCCAACCGCTTTGAAAGCTTCATGGAAGAGTTCTCCAACATCCTCCAGCGCCAGGCGAGTTAAGGGCGATGGACAGGATTAACAGGATGTCCAGGATTGACGGGGTGAATCATGTCCATCATGACAATCCCGTCCATCCTGTCTGGAAGTTGAGCCGATGAGCCTCCGCCGTCCCCGCAAATTCATGAACCAGATCAACGTCGTGCCCTACATCGACGTGATGCTGGTGCTGCTCGTCATCTTCATGGTCACGGCTCCCCTCATCAACCCCGGCCAGATCGAGCTGCCCCAGGTGGGGCAGGCCCTCAAGCCGCCGGTGGCGCCCCTGGAGGTGACCATCAAGAAGGACCAGAGCCTGCTGCTGCGGGACCTGGCGCACAGCGGCAGCCAGTTCAGGGTGAGCTTCGACGAACTGGTGGACGCGGTACGGGGCAAGCAGGACAAGAACCCGGACCAGCCGGTGGTGATCGCGGCGGACAAGGACGTGCGCTACGAGGAAGTGCTGAAGGTGATGGACGTGCTGCAGCGCAACCAGGTGAAAAAGGTCGGGCTCCTCGCCAAGCCGGCCCAGGGATGATGCGGGAACAGCGGCAGGAGCCCCATAAGGTCCTCTCCGGCGCCTTGTCGGTGGTGGTCCACCTGGTCCTGCTGGGGGTGCTGATCTACGGCGTGAGCTGGCAGAACCGCGAGGCGGGACCGGTGCAGGCCGATTTGTGGAGCGACTTGCCCGGGCCCCAGACGGCGGCGAAGCCTGCGCCGCCGCCTCCTCCGCCTCCTCCGCCGGAGAGCAAGCCCGAGCCGCCCCAGCCCGAGCCGAAGCCGGCGCCCCAGCCCAAGGCCGAGCCGGCCCCCGGCAAGGCCGACATCGAATTGAAGGCGAAGAAGCTGGAAGAGGAAAAGAAAAAGCAGGAGCAGCAGAAGCGCGAGGAAGAAAAGAAAAAGCAGGACGAGGAAGCGAAGCGCAAGCAGGACGACGCGAAGCGCAAGGAGCAGGAGCGGGCCCGCCAGGAGAAGGCGGCCCAGGCCGCCGCCGATGCCGCCCGTGCGGCCCAGCAGGCGGCCCAGGCCAAGGTGATCGGCGACTACACCGACCGCATCCGGGCGAAGATCAAGCGCTTCGTGGTGCTGCCGCCGAATTTGAGCGGGAACCCCCAGGCGGAGTTCGATGTCACTCTCATGCCGACGGGGGAGGTGCTGACGGTGCGGCTGACCCGTTCCAGCGGCCTGCCTGCTTACGACAGCGCGGTGGAGCGGGCCATCTACAAGGCCCAACCCCTGCCCCTGCCGCCGGACCCGGGGCTGTTCGGCCAGTTCCGGGAATTGCATTTGAAGTTCAGGCCCAACGAATAAGAGCCTGTTTCAGTAGGTTTCGTACCCCGCGCCATAACCATTTGGGGTACAGTGCTAGGCGCGAGCCGCGCGGTTTGGTCATTCCAAATGAACGGCGAGCAACAACGCAATGTGCCCCAAATGGTCATGGCCCCGCGGGTTGCGGCGAGAAAGGGCGTTTGCTTTGTCGCGCGGCTTGCCAAGGGAACGACCATTGGCTGCGCCGCGCTTCGCGCAGCCATCCCTTTCTCGCCGCAACGCGGGGCGCGAAACCTACTGAAATAGGCTCATGGGGAATGGAATGAAACGACTGTTCGCTTTTCAATACGCTGTCCGCCACTGGCTGCAAGGTCTGGCGGCGATGGCGTTTCTTGCCGCCGGCGGCGCCCAGGCGGCCTTGACCATCGACATCGTCGGCAGCGGCGCGACTCAGATTCCCGTCGCCATCGTGCCCTTCGCCCAGGAGAACATGCTCTCCCAGAGCCTCACCGGGGTGGTGGGGGCGGACCTGACCCGCAGCGGCCTGTTCAAGATGGTGGACACGGCGGGCATCACGCCGCCGCCGAGCCAGCCCAACGAGGTGCGCTATCCCGACTTCCGCGGCCGGGGCGCCGACGCCATCGTCATCGGCGCCGTGGCGACCCAGCCGGACGGTCGCCTGAACGTGCAGTTCCGCCTCCTGGACGCCGCCCGCCAGACCCAGTTGCTGGGCCTGTCCTACACCGTGGCGCCGACCCAGCTGCGCCAGACCGCGCACCGCATCGCCGACGCCATCTACGAAAAGCTCACCGGCGACGTGGGCGTCTTCAGCACCAAGATCGCCTACATCCTCAAGCGCGGCAAGCGCTACGAACTGCAGGTGGCCGACGCCGACGGCTACGGGCCCCAGACGGTGCTGGCGTCCAACGAGCCCATCATCTCTCCCGCCTGGTCGGCGGACGGCAGCAAGCTGGCCTACGTCTCCTTCGAGCAGAAGAAGCCCATCGTTTACGTCCAGAACCTGGCCAACGGCCAGCGGCGGGTATTGTCCGCCTTCAAGGGCAACAACAGCGCCCCGGCCTGGTCTCCCGACGGCAGCAAGCTGGCGGTGGTGCTGACCCTGGAGGGCCACTCCCAGATTTACTCCCTCAACGCCGACGGCTCCGGCCTCAAGCGCCTGACCAACAGCCCCCTGGTGGATACGGAACCCAATTTCTCCCCCGACGGCCAGTGGATCATCTTTACCTCCGACCGCAGCGGCGGGCCGCAGATTTACCGCATGCCCGCCAGCGGCGGCAGCGCCACCCGCCTGACCTTCGAGGGCAGCTACAACGTGACGCCGCGCTACGCCCCGGACGGCAAGAGCTTCGCCTTCATTCAGCGCAGCAACGGCAGCTTCAACGTGGCGGTGCAGGATTTCGCCACCGGCCAGGTGCAGGTGCTGACGGACACCAAGCTGGACGAATCGCCCAGCTTCGCGCCCAACGGCAAGATGATTCTCTACGCCACCGAGATACGCGGTCGGGGGACCCTGGCGGCGGTATCCAGCGACGGCCGGGTAAAGCAGCGCCTGTCGGAAATGTCCGGCGACGTGCGGGAACCGGCGTGGGGGCCGCTGGTCAAATAGCGGTTTGAAGTTTTTTTAACGCGGGGCCTCCGGCAAGAGGAGGGGGATGCCCTGCTCCACTTTTGTTAATACAAGGAGATATGGCATGAAAAAACTGATGTTGAGCGTGGTGGTGCTGGGCCTGCTGGCCGGTTGCGCCAGCCAGGGCACGAAGGACCAGGCCGTGGTGGAAGAGCGCGGCACCGGCGCGACGACCGCCGGCATGGAAGGCAAGGGCGTGGGCATGGACCCCCTCCACGACCCGAGCAACATCCTGTCCAAGCGCAGCGTCTATTTCGATTTCGACAAGTATGAGGTCAAGGACGAGTACAAGCCCCTGGTGGAAGCCCATGCCAAGTACCTGAGCGGCAACAAGGCCGCCAGCGTGGTGCTCCAGGGCAACGCCGACGAGCGCGGCAGCCGCGAGTACAACCTGGCCCTGGGTCAGCGCCGCGCCGAGGCCGTGAAGAAGATGATGAACGTCCTGGGTGTGAGCGACAGCCAGATGGAAACCGTCAGCTTCGGCGAGGAGAAGCCCGTGGCCGAATGCCATGAGGAGTCCTGCTGGTCCCAGAACCGCCGCACCGATATCGTCTACAAGGGCGAGTAAGCGCGATGAAAAAGGCGGCCCTGCTGTGTTTGTTGCCGTTGTGGGTGAGCGGGGCCGCCCACGCCGGTCTGTTTTCCGACGACGAGGCCCGGGAGAATCTCAAGGCTCTTCAGGACCGGGTGACCAAGCTGGAGACCCAGGTCAACGACAAGGGCATGGTGGAGTTGTTGGGCCAGATCGACGCCCTGAAGAACGAGATCACCCAGCTGCGCGGCCAGCTGGAAGTGCTGAACCACGAGATGGAAGTGACCCAGAAGCGGCAGAAGGATCTCTACGTCGATCTGGACACTCGTCTGCGCCTGCTGGAAAAACCCGCTCCGGCCACCGATCCGGCTCCCGCGCCGGAGCCCGAGACCAAGGGCAAGAGGGGCAAGAAGGGAGAGAAGGCCGACAAGGCTGAAAAGGCGGACAAGAAAGCCGGCCGCGAATCCCAGGCCGCCGCCGACCCGTCGGCGGAGACCAGCGCCTACCAGGCCGCCCTCGACCGTTTCAAGGCGGGGGATTACCAGGGGGCTGCCGCGGCATTCCAGGGTTTTGTCGACACCTACCCCAAGAGCGCCCAGGCGCCCGCCGCCCAGTACTGGATCGGCAACTCCCACTACAATCTGCGTGACTTCAATGGCGCCGTGGCCGCCCAGCAGAAGCTGATCGCCCAGTACCCCGGCAGCGGGAAGATTCCCGACGCCATGCTCAACATGGCCAGCAGCCAGCAAGGGCTCGGCGACGAGACGGCGGCGCGGAAGACCCTCGAGGAACTGGTGGCCAAGTACCCGGTGAGCAACGCCGCCGAACTGGCGAAGAAGCGCCTGGCGGCCTCCAAGCCGTGATCCCGGCCCACGGCGACCTCAAGCTGCGGGTCAGCGAGATTTTCTATTCCCTGCAGGGGGAGACCAGCCGCGCCGGCCTGCCGACGGTGTTCGTGCGCCTCACCGGCTGTCCCCTGCGCTGCGGCTACTGCGACACCGATTATGCCTTCCAGGGCGGGGAAACCCTGGCATTGGCGGAAATCCTGCGCCGCGTGGGGGACTATTGCCCCCATTACGTCACCGTTACCGGCGGCGAGCCCCTGGCGCAGAAGAACTGCCTGCCCCTCCTGGCGGCTCTGTGCGACGCGGGGTTCTCCGTGTCCCTGGAAACCGGCGGCGCCCTGGATATTTCCGGCGTCGACCCGCGGGTGTCGGTGATCCTGGATATCAAGACTCCTGGCTCCGGCGAGGTGGCAAGCAACCACTGGGACAATCTGGAGCTGCTCAAGGCCGGGGACGAGTTGAAGATCGTCCTGTGCGACGAGGCCGACTACCGCTGGGCACGGGCCCTGCTGCGGGAGAAGGGGCTCACCGGGCGCTGCCCGGTATTGTTCTCTCCCGTGCCGGGGCGGCTTGATCCCACGGCGCTGGCGGAGTGGATTCTACGGGATCGGCTGCCGGTGCGTTTTCAGATGCAATTGCACAAGGTGTTGTGGAGCGATGCGCGAGGCAAATAAGAAAGCGGTGGTGCTGCTGTCCGG